>MVCY01000037.1 GCA_002049985.1 Candidatus Latescibacteria bacterium 4484_181 | reverse complement strand
GTAAGGGATTGGTGGCAGTCAGATCTTCTTACCACCTTGGCCTTTGCTATGTTGTCCCTGATGACCTCCGAACGCTTTCCCTACGGATTCTCGCCCCTCAAATACTGGCAGAAGTCGAAACTTGCCTCCCCCACGGCCTACAGCTTCAGGAGTGCGGACTTATGATACTGCGGGATATCTTCACCCTGCTGAGTTATATTACTCAGCACGAGGTTTACTTAACCAAAAAGAGGGAGATTCATAAACGTATCTGGAGCTCAATTGCCCAACGATGACCTTTTCTCTTATGTTAAGAATGCTTTTTCGCCTGCCCGGTATGCTTTTGAGGAGGGAATATCAGCTCTCTTGAAAGAAGCCTCCACCACAGAGCTGTTCGATATTGCCTCTTTTATGCAGGTAAGCTTCCGCCACTGCTATTCCCTGGGAAAGGAGAAACAGGCTCCCCCATATTATGTTGAAGCCCTTTCCAGATTTCTCAGATTTCTCTTCTGGTTAGGCATTTTGAGATTCGGGGTGGACAAACAGGGAACCCCAGTCGCCATGGGGATAAGCAAGTTGGGGCAAAGTCTCTTAAAGGGCACCAAGGGGGCAAGGGCGTTTGCCTCCTCAAATGAACTATTTGTTCAGCACAAAAACGCTTCCTCCGCGTCTGAACCTCAAATAGAGCCGGTTTCAGACTTCTCGGATCTGCCGCGGGAGAACATCAGATATGACAATCTCATTGAACCGGCTGATCTGCTGATGTCAGAGCAGCCAGGGAAAAAAAGTCCAGTCGCCAAACATCAAGCAAGGCCAATTCCCCCTCATCTTGGAATATGCCAGAAGGAGAAAAATCCTTTGATCAGAGTGAATTTGGAGGGGAAAAACCTCGGTAAGTGAAGTGAACCCGGAGGGGATTGTGACAAATGGATTGGAAAAAGTTTCTCAGGGCATACTGCCTTGTCCAACAAACCGTGCGAGCCTTCAGAATTTCTGAAACAACGAAGGTCAACGTGGCATTGAAATTGTCATTCCACCATCTTTGAGGCAGAAACTAATTTGAACCCTCTTTTCTGCAGCTTGGGTAGCATCTGTTCCAGCGCCTTCAAGGTATTCTCCCGGGCGTGTCCAATCCCTATTGCTTTCTGTTGCTCTGCCGCCAGCCGAGAAAGTTCCAACAGTCTGGTTTCAATTGCCTTCGGATCATCCTGATTATCGATGAACAGATCCCTTTGGGCGCATCGGATGCCCATACTCTTGGCTGTGGAGTAACCAACGGATTGAGAAGAGGTCATACTGTCTATGAAAAACAGGCCTCTTTTTTTTATCTCCCTCAGCACTGCCTTCATAACCCTGAGGCTTTCAGTAGCCCGCGAGCCCATATGATTGTTTACTCCCTTTGCGTGGGGCACGCTGGCAAGAGCTCTCCGCGTCAGTGTTCTGATTTGGGAGCTGGATTGTCGCACAAGGATAGCCCCTTTACCAGGATTGTTTTTCGACTCATCCTCAGGCTCCATTGGTAGATGAAGCAACACCTCGTGTCCGCTCTTGAAGGCCAGCTCAGCCACCTGCTGAGAGTGTTTAAGGTACGGCAGCACCGAGAGAGTCACACGCGGGTCAAGTTCGCAGAACCTCCGCGCTATCTCCATGTCAGCGCCAAAGTCATCTACAATGAGGGCAATCGTGCCAGCTCTCCGCCGTTGTTGTCGGTTCTTAACCAGGACAATCTCTTCGGTCACCCTTCCTTGCTTCCCCACCTGCAGGACTACCTTATCTTTCCCCGGGTATTCCACTGCCTTAATAACCTCTCCCCCTAACCCTTTGGCCAGCCGTGAGAGCTCAAGGTTGCAGACAACCAGGGGAAGATCGTCGGGGACCTGGACCAAAATCCGGCCAGCCCCTGCCTTCAGGGGTTTCCTCTCAGAGATGAGCTCCTCCCATATACCAAGTTCAGCCAGGGTGCTGCCGATCTGCGCTTTCAGACTATCTGAGAAGGCCTGCAAAGCCTCATCTGCCTTCTGCCCCGGTCCCACCTGGATAATAGATTTCAACTTATGATAAAAAAGGCGGCCTTTTCCGCCGAACTGCAGAGAAAAGGCAAGGACCAAAACACCGATCACTGCAACCATAACTGCAGTCCGAGCAAAAGGCCATCGCCTTCTTCTGCCTCGAAGGGAGCGAGGGATTCGATATCTGGAATGTTGAGTTTGATCCGCCAACATCCGTCCTTATTTTCAGCAAGCGCACGTTTTACGCCTGCGACGATGAAGCAATCCAGCGTACCCATAAAGGGTTCTACTACACTGTACCACTTTAGGAGGGAGGCAAGCCACAGGCTTCAAACTGCGCAACCCAAAAGTTGCAACTACTGAGGGATCTCATCTTCCCAGCGAATAATTGTCCACATGCCGTCAGAGTCTTGCCGTAATTTGTAGATCATAGTCTGATTCACATGGTGACCGTGCTCCTTGGTTTCGTCAGAATAGAGATACATATCCACTGTGCCTTCAAATACCACCCAGTTCTCATCGGGGTGCTCCTCTGGCTTATCTTCTCCCAGTTCTATCTGGGGCTTGCCGTGGTAGAAGGTGAATTCGATAACCTGAAAGCCAGGTCTATCGTAGGTGGGATCCAACCCAAATATTCTCCTTACAATGGTGACATCGTCATCCTTACTCAAATCCAGAAAAGAGTCTGGATCATCAGGGAAAACGGGGGGGCTGTGATACCAGTAATCCTCGTCTAAGCAGTCTTCGTAAACCTCAATGTCCCGGTTGGTCATGGCGTAGATGAGGTTGTTGATGACGTTCTCAGGGGTAGTGCGGGGTTTAACAGTCAACTGAGTATCGGGTCGACGCTTATGCTCAGGAGGGGCAAAGGGATTCCAGCAGCCAACGGAGAACGCCGCAACAGATACGATTGACAACAGCATAAGCTTCAGCCTTGGTTGGAGCCGCTCCATTTTTGCTCACCTCCATTTCTGTTTTTAGTCAGAATCTCGCTTTCAACTCCCCCCAGGAGTGTGAATCTGTCTTCTCGTCCTCCCAACGGAAGATAGTCCAGTTTCCCTGCTGGTCGCATCTGAGATAAAGGTCAGCTCTTCCCTTGACAGATTGTGGGGCCTCTGTATGCTGGCGGTATATGAGGATTATATAGTAATCATAGCGGTAGTGAACAGACTCGGTGGTCTCCTCTATCACCGTGGCGTTTGAATCAACAGACGAACAGAAGCTGATCAATGAGGTTATCTCTTTGTCAAACAGCCTGCGGCAGAATTCAAACTCGCTCTGCCGATCCCACGACCGGCAGAAGACCTCTGGAAACCTCTCGTTGTCTGAGGGGTCGGGGAGGAAGAGAAAATCCTGTGAAAGGGTATTCATATAATCATTAATGCTCATATACTCACAGCAGACCTCTAAGTTTCTTAACACATTCTCTGCAGATGTGGGCTCCAGCAGTGGGAGTTGTTTTCCTGTAGGCGGCTCCGGCTCCCTGGTGGAAAAAGGGTTCCTACATCCGGAGACCAGGAGCAGAAGCACGATGGCAACCCTTGAGTGCCTCCCAATGACGCTAAGTGTCTCCGACTTCCCGCCTTGCGTCTTCCATTGAGCCATATGTCTAAAAGCCTCCCTTAAATGGCACAGGGGTGAAGGAGAGAACAAAGAGCAACAATGCGAACCAGCCGATTTTTCTGCCTTTTTCATCTAAAGGCGTGTATGGGTCAATCGGGGGAGGATGCTTCATGCCCAGCAGCATAGCCAAAACAGCAAACAGAAACCACCCAGGCCACCGGGAAGTAATGCCCAGCACTAAGAGCAGCAAGAGGGTGCATCGGGCAATCAAGGTGTGCCTGCGGCCAAATAGCGCATAAGTGATGTGTCCCCCGTCCAGTTGACCTATGGGCAAAAGATTTAAAGCGGTAACAAAAAAGCCCAACCAGCCAGCAAAGGCAATGGGATGAAGTACAACATGATATCCTGAAGGCAACTGGCCCATCGTGACCCGATAGATAATAGAGAACATCAGTGGTTCCCCCAGAGAGATACCTGCCTTCGCCTCAGAGACAGACACAGCCTCAGACATCTTGAGCCCTATTATTGAGACTATTACTGCCACCACAAAGCCTGCTATTGGCCCGGCAGCCCCTATGTCCACCAGAGCCCTCTTGTTAGGCATCGGCGACTTCATTTTGATGACCGCTCCGAAGGTCCCTATCAAAGAGGGAGCAGGGATAAAATAGGGCAGTGTGGCCTTAACACCCCAACGACAGGAAGCGAGATAATGCCCCATCTCGTGCACCCCCAGAATAACCAACAGTGGGAGGGAAAACGAAAATCCCCGGTAGATCTGAAAAGGATGAGCAGCCAGATCCACGTCTGCCCAAAAGGCACCAGCTATCGTGGTGGTAACCACTGTGGCACACAGTAGAAAGAGGTTAATCCTGGGAACTAAGGCCCTTCTCCTCACTGGCCTTGGTGCATATTCTTCCTCCATCTTCCAGAGTCCATCTCTCATAAGTCACTCATCGGCATCCCGATGATTCACTTGTTCACTTTCGCCCAGTCGGCAGCGAAACGCTCCAGCCCTATGTCAGTCAGGGGGTGTTTTATGGCCTTCACCAGCACCGGGTAAGGCACAGTGGCGATGTGGGCGCCGGCTAAGGCTGCCTGGGTAATATGTAGTGGATGCCTGATGCTGGCAGCGATCACCTGGGTCTGTAGTCCATACTTCTCAACCACCTCTACAATCTGGGCCACCAGCTCCATTCCGTTGTGTCCGGCGTCGTCTAAACGCCCCACGAAAGGGGAAACATAGGTGGCGCCGGCTCGGGCCACAAACAGGGCCTGGTTCAATGAAAAGGTGAGGGTAGCGTTGGTCTTAATGCCACCCGTCAGGGCTAAATCATGGGCGACCTCTGGCTCGGTCTGGCACTTGCCCTGCCAGGGGCAGCCCTGACAAATGCGATCTGCATCTATCTTGGTCCGGGAAAGGACACTTATAGCCTTCAACCCTTCCTCAGTGGCCGGAATCTTCACCACCACATGGGGAGACCACTGGGCAATTCCTTTGGCCTCTTCAATCATTCCCTCGGCCTCTGTGCTTATCACCTCAGCGGAGACCGGTCCCTGAACAATGTAGCAAATCTGCTGGGCAACGTTTTTGTAATCTCCCCGTCCAGCTCTCATCATCAGACTGGGATTGGTGGTAACACCGCTGACAATACCGAGTTTCGCTGCTTGTTGAATCTCTTGCAGCTTAGCTGTGTCCAAGAAAATGCGCATCGTTACCTCCTCTGGCAAAACTCTAATGATATCCGGTGAGTGTCACCTAAGTCAAAATAGTAAGGGACATAGGCATAGTCGATCTGCCACTTTCCGACCCGAAGCCCCAGGCCGGCGGCGATATTTCTCTCTTGGTGTCCCGTCTGATACCCTGCCCGAAGCGAGAGAAACCGACAGAGCTGGTACTCTATGCCGAAGTGGAGGCTGTTCACAGAGTCCCGTGGCAACTCCACGTCAAAACAGACCAGAACATCCCCGGGAGTCACATGGAACTGGTGTGAAACGCCGAGTTGCATCAAAACGGGAAGTCTGACGGCTTCTTCTTTCAACTTGGTCATCTTTCCCATATTGCGCAGGGAAAGACCCAGATTGAGGTGGGCAGAAGAGAGCCGATAGAGCAAACCGATGTCAAAGGCAAAACCTGAGGTGCTTTCGATGTATATCTTTTCGTAGAGAAATTTGCCAGTAATTCCCAAACTCAGGCCGTGTCTGGTAGAACGAGCACAGGAGAGGGCGAGCATAACGTCGTGTATGCTGAAGGTTGCCTCTGGTCTTGGAGTAGGTCGACTACGCAGCTCTAACTGGCCAGCAGTGTTATAGGCAAAACTCAGCCCCAGGGCAGATTTGCCGTCTCCCACTGCCATCCCTCCATATTCGTGGCGTATCCCCTGAAGCCATTGGGTGTGCATAAGCAGGACGTTTTTGCCATGTACTCCCACCAATCCAGCAGGGTTCCAGTAGCATGCTGACTGGTCTTGGGCCGCGGCGGTATAGGCGCCTGCCATCGCCGACGCCGGAGCCCCGACACCTATCCTGAGAAAAAGCACACCGGTGTCACCGCCGCAGTAAGCTTCGGTCACACTCCCTATGAGAATCCCGACTGCCAGAAGAACAACCTGGGAAATTTTCCGCCTAAACACAGTCATACAAGTCACGTACCGTCATTCCTGTCCAGAATAAGGAGGAGAGAGCTGGAATCAATATCCAGAGCGAATGAGTTTTAGTATAACAAAAAAACGGCTTATTGTCAAGCCTTTTTGTAGCTCACAAGAATGAGCTTTCCCCTTGACAGCGTCATCGGGAACTGCACCTTTGCAGTCCATTGAACATCCAAAGCAGACTGCTGCTAACCCCCCGAAAAAAAGGCCACCCTCATCACAAAAACGGAGGTGACCTTCATAGCAGGGCAATCTCTCAGGGTTATTTCAAAAGCAGCGCCTCTATTGCCTCAAGAGCTCTCCCATTGCGCACCAGGCGACAACGGTTACCTCGTTGATATTTGCGGCCTTTGCATTGGGAGGTTCACCCTCTCCAAGAGGACTCCGGCCAAGCTTAATCCGCGCCAAGCTGGGAATGGTATCGTTCGGGTCATTCTGGAAATCTACCGGATAATAATGTTTGTCATAAACAGCTATTGGCGGCTCCAGGTAGGCACTATTGGATTATCGGTAAGGACTCAACGACCACAATGACCACGGGCCGGTCATCGGTACGGACGTGCGTGATAAGTGGGCTTGTATCCGGTCCCCCGACCACCTCCAAAGAGGCCAAGGATCTCCAAAATCGAGCAACACTACTTTACTACAGGGATGAAGCTTGCCTATCTCCGCAGTCTTCACCTTCTTCACCTCACCCAAAAGGAAGCGTAAGAGGTCGATGTTGTGACTGTAGACATTGTTGAAGTCCAAGAAGTCCCTGCTTAATCATTTGGGGAGCCAATCTGGAAGGTTAGCTTGAGCCTCAGGGTAGGGTTCATCAGTAGTGATGGGGCTGCGGATGCTACAGACCAAGTCGCCACCCAAGCAGTGGGCTCGGACAAAGGTGACT
>MVCY01000036.1 GCA_002049985.1 Candidatus Latescibacteria bacterium 4484_181 | reverse complement strand
GGAGACAACAGCAAAAAATATCTCATCGCTTGCCGTTTTTTCACTGTGGAGCTGCTCACCGTGAGAACATCTTTTCAGGAGATATGCGATGGCCGTAGTTTTCACATCCTGACCGTTTTGGAGGGTGAGGGCAAAATCTTTTTCTCGAATGGACAACAGGACATACGACGAGGAGAGTCTATACTTGTGCCGGCAACCACAGGTACCTACAAGCTCACGGCGTCTGTGCCCCTACGGATATTAAAATCCTATGTGCCGGACCTCAGACAGGATATCATCTTGCCCTTGAGAGATCTTGGCAAATCTGACGAGCAGATCTGTGCCCTGGGCGGCCAGGGTAAGACCAACGACATCGCCCCCCTACTTGTGGGAAGGTAAAAACTGGGAAGTCAGAATCGGGAATCGAAATATAGAGCCTTTGACAGAACATTGGCCTCGCTTCCGCGGCCGCCGACGACCAGTTTCCCATCTGTAAACCAGAACTCATTGATGCGTAACCTGTTGACAACTCCAGATAAGGCTCTGATAGTAACTCTTCTGGTTCTTTCGTTTGCCAGCTTCTGGATCATACCAGGAGCTGAAAAACAGGGTGGAGCTGTCTTAATTGAGCAGAACGGCAAATTGATAAAAGAGCTGCCCTTGGACAGAGAAACAACTGTGAACGTTGAGGGGCCCCTGGGCACAACTGTGGTAAAGGTCGAGGAAGGTAAGGCCAGGATCATTAGCTCCCCCTGTCCCAGAAAGCTCTGCATCCGTATGGGCTCCATCAGCAAGGCAGGAGAGATGGTAGTGTGTGTGCCGAACAAGGTTGTAGTACGGATAAAGGGGAAGCAGGAGATAGACGCCGTGACCGAATAGAGTCGTCCCGTGTAACCTATCTGGCGCTTCTGGCAGCGGGGGGACTGGTGCTGTTTGTCTTCGAGAGTCTTCTTGCCTACCCCATGCCCTGGATGAGGCTGGGCTTGGGAAACGCAGCTACATTACTGGCCCTTCTCCTGTTCTGCCCCCGAGAGGCAGCTCTGGTGACCCTGATCCGGGTGGTGCTCGGCTCTCTCGTTGTGGGTAGACTATTCACCCCCACGTTTCTTCTCAGCCTGTCTGGCGGGCTCGCCAGTTTACTAACAATGAGTCTGGTCGTTAAGTCTTTCTACCCTCAACTCAGCCCTATTGGCATCAGCATCTCCGGTGCACTGGCACACAATCTAACGCAACTGACAGTAGTGTACCTGCTCTGGGTGAAAAAGAGCCAGATATTGTCCTTGCTCCCGATCCTTCTCTTCTCCAGTGTGGTCACAGGTTTTGTCACCGGAGCCTTAACCCTTCTGGTCCTGCAGAAACTCTCGGCCTTCGGTCTCTCCTCAACTGCCAATTTTAAGAATATCGTTCGTGATATTTAGGGGGTGAGTTTCAAAATCCACCCCACAAAAATCTTGACAACATCATCAGGAGGTAGTAGATATGTTCTTCCTTCCACTTTCGGTCCTGTTTTTTCTCTTTCTGATCCTGCTGCTGCCGGTGCTCTTCTTTCTCATCCAGATAGGTGCGGTCGGCGCTGCCTTTTCCAAGCTGGGTATGAGTCCCCAAGTGGGATTTCTCGTTTTTTCCCTCTCCCTTTTATTGAGCGTCGTAAACATACCTTTGATAGAAAAGGAGGCACCGCAACTTACCACCGGCCTGCCGGAGTTTATGACGTATTATTTTGGGCTTGGTTCCACAATAACCCAAAGGCAAGTCATAGCTATAAATGTAGGCGGAGCAATCATCCCACTGCTTTTAGTGCTCTATCTTTTGCCCCGGGTGCCTCTGGGCAAGACCGCACTGGCAGTAGCGATAAGTACCATCGTCTGCAAATTTCTGGCCCGGCCGGTAGCCGGAATGGGAATAGCTCTCCCTGCTTTTATCCCACCGGTTGTCTCGGCACTTCTGGCTATGATGTTGGCTCCCAAAAACCCTGCTCCGGTGGCTTATATAACCGGTGCGGTTGGGACTCTCGTGGGGGCTGACCTCCTGAACCTCAGCCGAATCTCACAGGTGGGCGCAGGAGTGGTCAGTATTGGCGGCGCAGGGGTGTTCGACGGAATATACTTAGCCGGGATAGTGGCGGTACTGCTTTCTTAACGGAGGGTCAAGAGCTCACTCATAGAACTCTGTGGGAATAACCCGTGTAGAATAGGAGCAGCAAATCCTTATTGTCCAGTTTCATCCATCCATGTTACCGGGTCTCTCTCCTATCCAGGCATAATACCCTGCAACTGCCATCGTCAACATGAGAATAATACGCATAGTGTTTCCTATCACAAGGGATACTCCCAACACAGGGAAAGCGACAGGGGGCCACCACAATGTCAAAACCAGTGGAGCTTAACAAAGAAGGTTCTGTGGATAGAGAGGCAGAAAGTTTCACTGCTGGCGTGTCAAGTCTCGCTGGTCGGACGACATCTTCCCTGGGATTAATGAAAAAGCAAAATAAGCATAGTGGTCTCCTACAATCCCCTGGAGCGTTCACCACCCGATAATGAGTGTTTTTTTAATTCACCGGGACAGAAAAATGGCTGGGCTAACCTTAAGGCATTCCTACATCCCCTCTACAAGCACGGCTTTTACTCCATAACCCGCTCCGCTCAGACCTGCCTGAGGCGAAATAGACGGAGCAGCGCACATCCAATATGCTAGCTTAGTGGGCAGTCTCACTGACAATTTCTCCGCCACGGGGGCGGGGCAATTGAGCAGGCTCCTTACACGCTACTGGAAGAAAAACTCTATAGGCACTTGGCTCAAGAGCCTTTCTGGTTCTATGTCAAAACCCTAATTGATAGCGATACCGGTTCTAATGTATTCCAGGTAAGAACTCACTTTTGGGAGCATCCCTCGCTCATAGGGGATACTCCTTTTTCTTCCCTTTCCCCCAAGGCCAATGGTCTTCTCCCTCGTGGCAGCATCACAATAGGAAAATCTTAGGTTTCAGCAGATTGCTTTCCCTGCTCCAGAGGCAGAAGTCTGAAAGGAAATGATCAAACCCGTACGTCTCCCCCTTCTATGTGCAAACTGAAAACCCATCTGTCTACACCGGTACGCAGTCCAACAAAGACCAAGCGGTATCGTAGCAATAAACCAAATCCAGTGGGCCCACCACGCACAACTGGGGCCATTCCCGCCCGTCCTCTGGAGAGGACACCCTCAGGCAAAGGAGACCTTCACCCCGAAGAGGCTGAAGATTGGCCCTGCACAGTCGCTAGAGCTAACCCTTCTTGCCGAATAAGCGACACAAATTCGGACCAAAAAGCCAGAAGTTTGTTCACCAGATCCGGATAAAGGTAAAGGGATCTAAGGATATTTTGCAATTCTGAACCAGGAAGGTGACTCAAAGGCCAAACTTTGCCTTGGGTTATCCTGCTAAAATCACTCCCATCTGTCCTGACATAGAAAAAAGACCTACCTCTCTGGGCCCTAAGACGCAAGTTCTGAAATATTCGGATTTTATCCTTCTCCGGAGGCACAAGCGGTTCGTGCCTTAGTTTTCTAGCATTCCTGTTAGACGCCTATATCCATAGTCTGGCAAAAGTCAGGCTATGTTCTGTAGTGTTTCTGACAAGAGAGTTTCTTGCCTTACATCAAGACCCTGTCTTGCCCTCCATTTGGGGTTTCAACATTCTTTTTTTCCGTTTGGCTCTGCGCAATTGTTTCATCCTTATCTGATGTCTTCTCCTCTGCCAACCGCTTTTGCTTCTCGCCAACGCGGTTCACCTCCTTCTGGTATAGATGGAATTCGGCTATCACCTTGTTAAACGTTCCCCTGGGGATTAGGCAAATGCGGGCAGCAATTTGCCTTAAACGTTCTCTGTATTGTTCAAGTCTGCAGTTCCAGGGTGTTCTCTTCGGCCAAGGCCTCCTCTGGCAAAACCACCTCGCCTCCAGGTCTCATGGGGTAGTCTGTTCGGTTCAGCTTAGCCGCCTTTACGGAGGGGCCATCGCCCTTCTTTACTACATTCAGCCACCTGCCGCGGTAGGTGAGGCCATAGTGGCCTTCTGCTTTAAGCAGTGGTCGGATGTGGAGGGCATCAGCTTCGGCCCCGATGCCGAAAATGGCTTCCTTAACTACACGCAGGGCATTGATCACTGGAACCACATTGCAAGAGCACTGGTTCATCGCTTCTCCCTGGAGGCTTTCATGTTCATATGGTTGCCCCGGGCGGGTGAAGTTCTCCGCCATTCGGCGCAGACACTGCCAAGCCCTGTCCTGATAACCACAGCGGCCCAAGACTACAGCGGCGTAACCACCGAAATACCAGCCGTCCCAGATACGGTAAGCCGGATCACAGACCATCACATACCCATGGGGGGTAATATAGCGGTCGAAGTTACGGTCAAAGAGGGAGGCGATGGATTGGACCTGTTCCTCTCCAGCCAGTCCCCAGTAGGCAGCCCAAATCTGCGCCATAGGCTCGAAGCGATAGCTGCCGTAGAGAAAATGGGGTTGGCCACCTCTGCCTCTCCAGCCGATGTAGGTGCCGCTTTCAGAGTCCCACAGGCCTCCTTGCCGGTAGCCGCGGTTACTCTGCTCTCGGACTTTGGCTGCATAATCCTTAAAATATTTGGCCCTCTCAAAATGTCCCAGAGCTTCCTCTGCGTCTGCCAGCAACCGAATAGCCTGATAGAACAGCGCCTGGTTGTAAGTGGTACAGCCGTTTATTCCTATGTCTTCGGCCAGCACTGAACCTTCCTTCCCTATACCTTCCCCGATGTGGGTCTGTTCCCGCCAGTCCACTGAGTCCTGGCCATCCCAACCAACACCATAAAGATAATTTTGAGTGACCGAGTCCATAAAAGAGAAGGCTTTCTGAAGGTGCCTGTAGTGGCGCTGGAGAAAAGCCTTATCCCCGGTGTAATGGTAGGCCTGGACTGTGGTGATAATAAGCCCTGCTACATTGTCAATAGGATTGTAAATCCAGGTATAGTCATAGTCGAAACGTTCGTCGAAGCGGCCAAACTCGGCTGTATCATAGTGGAAATCAGGTCCAGAGGCACCGTAGCCGCGGGGGACATTGCCCCCCTCATCCTGTCCTTCCCAGATCAGGTTGATGTCGTCTAACAAGGATTGCTCCATCCCGAACTGGGGTTGCCCTAAAAGGACATCATGATACCAAAGCAGTTCTCGGGTGCAGACCCGTCCATAGTAAATATGTCCTTTAGCTGCCTCGCTGTTGTGCTTTTTGCCATCGGCTGTCCACCAAAAGCTTCGCAGATAGACACCCCTGGTGGCATGCTCCAGTTGCTGCTGCAAAGTGCCCTCTTCCAATTGGAAAGGGAATTCCTCTTCCGGCATTTTCTTGACCTCCCGGTTGATTACTGTTAAAAAGTGCCTAAAAGCTAGTAACAAAACACAGAGAAGTCAATCCAATCTTGAGATGGTCAGGAAATCGTCTTTCACCCTCCGATAAAGGCCTTTGAATACCTGGTAGCAGTCCTGATACCTCCTCACATTCTCTTCTATAGGACAGGTTGGGGGAGCATAAGTTATGGTCTTGTGGCAAGCGGCTTCAACACTTTCATAGACTCCGGTTCCTATACCGGCTATCAGGGCTGCTCCGAAGGCAGCCTGTTCAGGAACCTTTGCCGTGGTCAGTTCCATGTTGTAAACGTCTGCCTGTATCTGCCTCCACAAAGGGCTTCTGGCTCCTCCTCCGGAAACGATCCCTTGACCGGGCTTTACTCCCAGATCTTTCATGACTTCCAACGAATCCCTCATAGCCAAAACCACCCCCTCCATAATAGCCCTTATCAGGTGGGCTCGGCTGTGGCGAAGGCCAAGACCGAAAAACACCCCTCTGGCATCTGGGTTCATATGGGGTGTCCTCTCCCCGATCAGATGAGGAAGAAACAACAGCCCTTCTGATCCGGCAGGTATAGGGGCTGCCTCCCTGTCCAGCTCTTGGTAGCTGCCTCCGAAATTATCTCTAAACCAACGCAGGCAAAGGCCAGCGGAAAGAATGGCACCCATCAAAAACCACCTACCAGGGAGCACATGACAGAAAGTGTGGGTTCTCAAACCCGGGTCTACTATCATCTGGTTCAAGGGCGTAAGCAATTGCCCACCAGTGCCAATAGTGGAGAGTAGGACCCCAGGGGCTACGACCCCATTGCCTACGGCTGCAATAGGCTGATCACCTCCGCCAGCTGCCACTGGGGTGCCCTCGGCAAGTCCAGTCTCTGAAGCTGCTTGCCGGGTCACGTGGCCTGCTACAGATACAGATTCGGCAACAGGAGGCAAAATTTTGGAAGGCAATTCAAGCACCTCCAGTAGCTCAGATGCCCACTGCCTCCGTTGGACGTCAAAGAGCAGAGTGCTGGAGGCGTTCGATTGGTCGGTACAAACCCTTCCACATAGACGAAACCGAACATAGTCAGCCGGCAGCAGAACCTTATCTGTCGCCCCAAATGTCTTCGGTTCATTTTCCCTTAGCCACAGAAGAGTCGCCGCCATAAATCCCGCCGCCACTGGATTAGCGGTGAGGCGCGTCAGCCTTTCCCTTCCGACTCTGGTATAGATCTGCTCGCATTGCCTCTTCGCTCTCTGGTCAGCCCAAATTATGGCTGGTCGAATCACCCCGAGGCTTCTGTCAAGCAAGACCGTCCCATGCATCTGCCCGGAAAGGCCTACCCCTGCTATCCTTTTAGGATCGATAGAAGCTTTCCTGATCACTCTGGAAATGGTCATCTTGGCAGCATTCCACCAGGTCTCCGGGTGCTGTTCGGCCCACCCAGGCCTGGGAGTATCAATCCCATACTCTTTCCCGGCCAGGGCTATGAGCTCCCCTAATTCATTGACCAACAGGGTCTTAGCCCCTGACGTACCAATATCTATCCCTAAGAGGTATCTCATTGTTCTTATTAAGTTGCTGTTTAATCACGTTTCACGATGAACCTGGCAATCAGCCAAGTTGCCGGCAGATGCTTCGTGCGGTTTTTTCATGTGCGTTTGCTACAACCTATTCTCTCTGGTCCTTCTGTATCTTTTTGGCTCTGGCACCAGCAATTTCCCGGCCATTTACAGATATTGGCGTCTACTACATCCCGGTAGTCAATTGTCCCAATGCTCTAGGGACAACACCGATGAGCCTCTTGCCTGTTTGTCACCCTTCGTAGCAGGCCCAGACACGCTCATCAACAGTAGTTGTTGCCAGACATACCACTTGATCTGCTGCGCCGTAGTAGATCTTCGCCTCGTCGTCGTCTTCGACAATGGCCCCGTTGCAGAACACAACATTGGGAACATCACCGGTTCGCTTGTATATTTCTTTTGAGTCCAGAACAGAATGGCGACAGCGGGCAATCACACGGCAGGGGTCCTTCAGGTCAAGCAGACAGACGCCGAGTTTATAGATCCGTGAGAGCCATTAAGGCGCACGCTGTGGTAGATGCAGAGCCACCCCTGTTTGGTCTTGATGGGCACCGCTGCTAGACCCAATTTCTCTTCGTCCCAGCAGTGCCAACGGATGCGCATAACCAGACTGGACTTACCGCAGAATATCAAATCGGGAGAATAGGAGACCCACATGTCGCCGCCCGCATGTTGATTCAGTGGGCGAGCAAGGCGCACATAAAGTCCGTTGATTTTCTCTGGAAACAGCACCCCATTTCGCTGCTCGATCTCTGAGGCAAAAGGAAACCGTTCATAATGCACAAAATCCTTCGTGCGGACCAGATCGAGTCGGCAACCGAGGTCAGCCTCAGAGCAGAACATTATATAATACCAGCCGTCCAGAAGTGTGATACGGGCGTCGTAACGATTCGTCTCATAGACATCGTATTCGGGCCCTCCGGGGATATGTGCCGGGTCCTCCCACACCTGAAAGTCTATTCCGTCTTCACTGGTCGCTACCCGGAAGTGGGAAATTCGGCTATGATCTTCTGCCCGTAGAAACAGCAGATACCGCTTGCCAAATTTGACCGCCACCGGATTAAAGACCCAATTACAACAAACCGGCATATCATCAACAGTCAAGATTGGATCGCCTTGGTAGCGTCTGACTATTTCTTTTCAAGAACCTTCCTACATCTCCCATGGGACACGCTTCTTTCTATTTGGATGTTCAGCCTGACATGGTGTTTGCAAATGGGGGAGAGAAAATAAAAAAATCCAGAAGCAATTCAACACTATGAACCACTTCTGGATTTAAGGGCCCTCAGGTTCATTCCGCCGCTATAGAATACATGCCACCTCTGGGACGCCTTTCACTACCAGGTATACTGGCCGATATTGGCTATGCCACCCGGCTGAGTCAAAGCGTAGACGATCAGGTTAACGCCGAACTGCAGACCCCGCTCTCTTCCGGTTGCTTCGGTATCTCCCCAATACCAGCTTATATTCAGGTCACTGAACACCACTGCCAACCTACCTCTTATTTCAATTCCCTCCAGGTAGTTGACATTACCTCCGCTGGCGCCACCTAAAGGTGGTCCGTCGTCGAAATCATAGAAACTGTGAAACAGAGGATGAGTTTTGGGGATACGGAAAAATCTGCAATCTCTTCCCAGTGCTTCCTTTAACACGGCCTTCGCTTGTTGATCGAAAGTCGTGCCTGCAATACCTCCTGGAGGGGACTCACCCGGTTTAGGACTTTTGGCAATATCTTCAATAAAGAGGAACCCTCCGCTCCGCAAATAGTTACCCAAATTTTCTATTTCTACTGGACTTAAGGAGACTATACACTCCGAACCGGTCATATATATGAATGGGGCGGAGAAGAGCGTAGGATCGCTAAGTTCAATCGTCTGTCCCTTAATACTGGCCTTGATTTTCGTATGATCGTTCATATAGCGGAGAAGATTAGGTATGGCCAGTGGAAAGGTGTCCACCTTCGGGTCCTGATAGTTGAAGCGCACCCCAAATCTTTTATCCCCAGCAGCTCCGATTTCACGCTGATTGCCTCTTGCACCGAGGTCATCCTTGTAGGCTGAACCAGTTCCACGGGCTTGAACTCGATCTCGGCTGCTTTTGCGCCGCTGGGCGGGGCATAGAACTGGACTCCGGCTGCGATGGTACCGAATAGATCTGCTCCCAAGGAGCTGATATCTATCAGCTTGCTCAGATCAGCCACTGGACGAGGCTGGTCGGTTCGGGTTAACATCTCCATCTGGACCTCGGATATCTCGGGTCTTTTGGCAAATTCGAAAGCTTTTTTCAGAATAGGAGGCCGAGGCATAAATCTGGCTGCAAACTCCTCCCTCTTCACCAAAATCCCCTGGGAGAGTACATAGGCTACAGTAAAAGCGGCGACATGCAGAAAGATGGAGATCAGCAGCGACACACTGGTTATTTTTCGTCCTCTTTTAATAGCTCCTCCCCCCTTTCTTGCCATCTCTTAGTGAGCTGTCTCTGTTTTTGTTTCTTCTTCCTCTGGGGGCTCCGTGGCAATCACATTGTCCACAATCCCGGCTTTTTTAGCGATATCCATTACCTTCACCACCACACCATGGAAGGTTCTCTTGTCCGCCTGAATAATCAAGGTTGTAGTCATATCAAGCTTCCGCCTGTTCTCCTCTATCATCTGCTTAAGGTTGTCAAATGTCACAGTGCGGTGGTTGAGTTTCATATTTCCGTCTTTATCAATAACGATGAACAGGTTCTGCTGTTCGGGAGCAGTAGCGGTTTCAGCTTCTGGGAGTTTGACATCCAATCCCGGCGTCACGGAAAACACCGCTGCCACCATAAAGAAGATCAGCAGCAGAAACACACAATCTATGAGGGGAGTCATAGGAATCGCCTGGGCTGTTTCCTCCCTCTGCCGTCGGTTATTCATCAGCTTTCACCTCCCTCTCTTATTGTGCCCGGCTTTTGGTTCTCTTCAACACTGCATCCACAAAGGCAAAGGCATAGGGTTCAACTCTAACCGTCTTTCTCTCGGCATTGCCTCTATAAATATAGAAAAACACCATCGAGAAAAGGGCTATTGTCAGTCCGGTAACGGTTGTGTGCAGTGCCACTGAGATACCACGGGCAACAATAGTCGGGTCTCCCAACACTCCTGCCTTAGCTATTGCCCCAAAGGACATGATCATTCCTTGGATAGTTCCCAGAAGTCCCAAAAGTGTTGCCCCTCCAGTCATGAACTCCAGGACTCCCAGGTTCCTTCTCAAGTAATCCCTGGCTGCGTTGAAGCTTATATCCTGTAGTTCTCTTCTTTTCTCTTCAACAGATCTTTCAGCTTCAGCTATATGGGTATAGCGTTCATACGCAGCCCAAAGGGTCTCACCAACAAGTCCCCCTGTCTTGTCCAAGAAGCTGGTAATCTCCTTGGCGTCGCTCCCGTTCTCTACCATTGAGATTGCCTGTTGAACAATCTCCCTCAGTTTCTCCTCTCTCCTGACTTTTAGGTGAACGATTGCTCGCTCTATGACAAAGGCAACACTCAGGACTGAGCAAACCAGCAGTGGCCACATGAAAAACCCACCCTCTAAGAAGAACTTGATCATCTTCTCTTACCTCCTCATTGTTATGAGTTAAAAGGTTTTTGAAAACTGCGCCGCTGGAACTACTCACAGACGCCGGCAATTTCAAAGTGCAGTCTTCAACACCTCCAAGTGGCTCTTGCAGAACTCCACCTGTGCAGAATACTTAGGATCACTTCCGTATTTGGCTATGACCTCACTGTATTTCTCTCTTGCTTGGTCAAAATCCTCCTTGGCTTCGTAAGCGGCCCCCATGTTCACTAGGGCACTGACTGCATACTCACTCTCGGGGAAGCGAACCATAACGCTGTCAAAAACTGCTATTGCTCGATTGTAGTTCCCCTTGTCGAAAAGTAACTCTCCCCTATGATAGAGGTTGTAAGCGTTTATTTCCGCAAGGTTTTGCAGGAGGTAGTTGGCTCGAGCCACTTTTTCGTGATCGGGGAAAAGCTCGACAAACTTCTTGTACTCAACAGTTGCCTGCTCATAGTTCTCAATGCTATAGAAATAGTCACCTAAGCTGAACTGGCTATTAGGAGCGTATATCGAGTCGCTGTACTTGGCTACAATCTCCCTGAATATGGGCACTGCTTCATCCTTTCTATCCGAATAGATCAGACACCAGGCTCTTGAATATAGGGCATCATCGACATATTCGCAGGTCGGATACTCCTTCAGTAACTGATCAAAGACAGCCATTGCGCTTTGATAGAGTTTCTTATTGAATAGAGACTCTCCCTGTCTATACCGACTTTCGGCGGCAAATTCGCTGTCAGGATATCTATCAGCCAGAGTTTTGAAGACGTCGGCTGCACTCTCCCACTCGCCTTTCCGATAAAGCCCCCAAGCAGCATAATAATATGCAGCCGGGGCACTCGGATTGTCCGGATACAACTTATAAAACCGGGTGAAGGCTTCTACACTTCCGTCAATACTTTCAGTCGTCCCTATCCGCTGATAAGATAGCCCTATTTGAAACAAGGCGTTGGGCGCAATCAAGGTTGCCGGATACTTCTCCGTTATCACCCGATACAGTTCGATAGCCTTCTGGAAATCTTTGGTATCAAAATAGCAGTTGGCCTGAAGGTAGTAAGCAGAGGCTATACTCTCGGGACTTTCCCCTATCTGGGCCACTTTCTCAGCGGCATCAATGCACTGGTCGTAAAGTTTAAGCTTGTAGTATACATTTGCCAAGCGGGTAAGAATCAACGCCTTCTCATGGTCGGTTTCAGCAGTCTGGAGTATCTCTTCGTAGATTGGGATTGCCTTCGCTGGGCTTTCTTTTTCTGCCAGAGAGATAAGTTGTAGGCGGGCATTTGCAGCCAGCTCTTTGTCCTCACCTCTGGCAACTACTTTCAAGATCTTTACTGCCTCAGCATCCCTTCCAACAGCAGAGAAAAGCAGACCCATTGCAAATTGTGTCTTTAGCCTCAACTGAACTGAAGGATGGTTATTTAGCACGAATTCGTAGTCAGCCTCTGCCTTTGGAAAGTCCGCAAGAGCGTGATAGCTTGCCCCTCTGCCAAAGTAGGCGTCGTTGAGAAACTCTTCCTTACGGAAGTTCTCTATAACTGTGGTATACTCTTCCACTGCCTGGCTGTATTTTTTGTTTTTCTGATAAAGCTTTGCTGTTTCGAAGTGGGCAATAGCCTCCAACTCCTCATCCCCGGCGGTAGTTTCCAGCAGCTTAGTCAGGGTCTCCTGAGCTCCCATTTCATGCCCTGTCTGAAAATATAGATCTGCGCCAGCAATGGAAGCCGCCACATAGAATTTTCCTGCCTCTTTTGTCACCTTCCCAAATGCCTCCAATGCTTCTGCCGACCTGCCCAGTTTTGCCAGGGATTGGCCCACCCAATAATAGGCTAAGTCTCTCTGAGCACCAACCGGCGTTGTATAGTGAAGCAGCCCTCCGCTCGGTGCTACAGTCAGGAAACTTAACAAGCACATTGAGATACTCCTCTCTGGCCTTCTCTAAGTCCCCAGCTTGATAATAAGCATCTCCGATGTAGGACTGGGCGTCAGGCGGATAAGGGGTTTCAGGGTAATTAGTAATAACCAATCCATAGGCCTTTATTGCCTCGTCGTATTTCTTCCAACGGAGGTAGTTATGCCCAATATCCAACTGGATCTTCGCCTTGTAGTCGCGCTCCTTGACGGTCTCTTGGGCCAGGACATATGCGTCATAGGCCTTCTCGTAGTCACCCATTCGGTCACGATAGATCTCGCCGATACGCATAAAAGAGTTCTCATACAGTTTTATGTATTCATCAAAATCGACATTCTTTCCCTCCCGGAAAGAGGCACGCAATATTTCATACATCTTGTCGTAAAGAGCTATCACTCTCTTGTAAGCCTCAATTGTCTTATCATAGTCTCCCAATTTATCATAGCAGAATGCCTTAAGATATTCTGCCTTAGCAATAGCAGCGCTGTTTGCATATTTATCCAGGACATTGTTGGCGGCGCTGATGCTCTCTTCATATCTATTCAGCTTAGCGTAAGAATCTGCAATCTGATAGGCTGCATCGGCTGCATACCTACTTTCTGGAAATTTACTCACCAGCTCCTGAAAGATAGAGACCGCTTGTTCATATTTCCCCGCCTTATATAGACTTACCCCGGCTCGAAAATACGCTTTATCCACGAACCTGGATTCAGGGTATGAGGCAATGAAGTTCTTGTACTCTTCTGTGGCTTTTAGGAATTTCTGTTGACAGAATCTGGTCTCAGCGATTTGAAATTGAACAGTTGCTCTGAAATCATCGGGCACTTTCGCTTGGTTTAGCACCATTCGGTAGTTTTCTACCGCTCTATCAAATTCCTTCAGTCTCTTATAGCAAGAGCCCAACTGGTAAAAAGCGGCCGCCTTTATCGGGAGCTTAAGGTCTGCTACCGCTACCTCTATCTTCTCTACGTCCACTGCCCAGTGGCGAAATCTGATGATCTTCGAATATTCCTGGGTGGCGTATTCATACTCCCCTATGGCATAGTAGGACTGCCCATTTTCGAACCAAGTCATTAGGTTCTGCGGAACAGGTAAAAATAGGCTTGCTCCCAGGGCCACCAGTAACGCTGTCACTACAACTTTCACTGGCATAAAGCTCCCTCCCTTTAGCAAAATATGAGTTGTAGTAGATAACTTAACGGCTCACACTTGATTCATCCCCAAGCAACAGCAAAACTGTCACTTTGAACGCACCCAAGAGCCTGGTTTGTTGCAGTTTGCTATAAGTGTCAGATACCTCAGCAAGCTTAGCGTCACAAAAAGGGATTTCCTGCTAATCTGTCAAACTTAATATAACAACGATCATCTCTCTTGTCAAGTTATTTTCAACAACCTGGAACTCCTTTTTCACTTTTTCAAGATTACTCCACGCCGGCGAATATCTGCACAAATATAGTGCTTGATGTTCTTCTCCCTCCTCGTGTCAGGTACTGTATACTCTGACGGAAACCAACTTTACTCGTTATTTTGTAGCCCATATAAGAGGACGCGTTTGAAAACTGAACTGCAAATACCAAATTATTAAAATCTTCTATATCCGGTCTTTCAGCCAGGTCCCGGTACACAGTGTACTCCAGACCCGATTCGAGCAATCCGTATTCAAACAAGGGGATGCGGTTTATCAGCGAAGGCAATATCCAGAGGTCTTTTTGCTCTGGTTCCCGCTTTCCGAACGGCCTTTTTCGAAGGAACATCCCCTTTATCCTGGGTTCGAAAGTCATCCCCTTTGTCGGAGTCAGCCTATAACTGGCCTTACTAATGACACCCAATAGGTCAGAGTAACCTCTTAAATTGAGCTGCGGCTTTCTTTGAACGTAACTGTCGTACTTAAATTTATTTATGAAAGTAAGCCGGTCAATTCCAACATAATTAAAGTCAACATAAGCGCTGTTTACTCTCGTATTTTGGCAAACCAGGGGGTCGGTGAACGCGACCATCCCTGCTCGTGTACCCGGTAACTGCTGCCACTGCACCAGGTCATCGGGGATGTTGTCTCGCACAATCTTAAGGTTATTGAACACCCTGAGGATGCCCACCCCAGGGAAGCTTCTCTCTAAAGTGAACAGGACGTAATTCGCCTCACTTCTTTTATCAGTCGATAGGGTCCATTCGCGAAGGTGACCGGCGGTGAATTTCACTCCGGGCAAAGCCTCCACCCCCACATAGGCATTATATCCACGGTGGTCTTTTTTGAATGGATAATCGGGTTCCTCATCGTTCTCGAACCTATCGACCACCGTGTTGTTGTTCATATCCATTCCAAACAGGTATTCAGGGGGATCGACGGTATGCCTGAGAAAGGGTTCTTCATAATCAGGCCAGTAGTTCCAGTTCTGGTTGAAGTCAGGCACCAGGTCGTTGTTTTCATCGTACCCAGGGAAAACGCCTCCGCCTATGATATCTATGCCCCTTTCCGCATCACTACTTGCCATCTGATTGCTTCCTTTGCGCCTCCAATCCGGCCATCTATCCTGATCATCGTTATCGTCAACAAATTCAAACCAATATCTATACTTATTATCGTAGTAAACTTCCCCTTGAAGACCTGTGAGATACATCGTTGTGCTGTAGTCGGGGTCCATACTGAAAGCCTCTGCATAGGCATACCAGGGATGGGCTAACTTCTGCAGGGTCACATACCAGGCATTAGACTTGTCAGAGGCAAGGGAATGCTCTCTAATATCCGGGTTGGGATTAGGGAAACGTCTGTATCTGGTGTTGATGTCATATTCAGTCCTCAGGCTGAATCCGGCCAGATCCTTCAATTCAAAAGTCAACCCATATATCTGGTTCGCGGTGGGCAAACCGTAATCAAATACAACCTCCTTCATATTTGTAGCGTCCTTCACATTCCCCGGCGCTCTGGTAACAGGCAGGAATATCTCTTCTCCCTTTTCATCTCTCTGAGCATTCGAGGTTATCTCAACCTTATAGTCGTTAGCCAGGACAAGTTTGAACGTTACCCTCTTGAACGAGGAGATATCCCTAAGAATCCCCTGATCGTCTACGTAGGCCCAGCCGGACAGATTGTATACCAACAAAAGTTCCATATCTCCATTGGCTTCCCAGTGCCCTTCGCGCAGGATTCCGCCCTTGATGACCGGAGTTATATCGGCCTTTCTGCCATCGATGTAGATACTTTCTTGAAACAACATAGCCCCGGCCTCTCCATCTTCCGGGGAGTCATCGGAGAGTTTGATAGTTATCTCCAACACTCTGGTTGCGTTCTGCCAGGTGCTCAATTGCCCTTTCAACGAATAGTCTGCCCAATCCATCCGGCTGTGCCCGATATGGGCGTTGACGTAAGTGGCGCCTACACTTGCAAAACGCCCTATCTGAACAACTCCTCTCAGCCCCACAAAATTGGTGAAATTGGTCATGGCTTCTGGAGGCGAGGTATCTTTGGAAAGTACAGTCCCCGCTTGATTAGCCCGGGAAGTGAGCACCGTAGCGGCGTACTTGTCAGACAGGAAGTCCAACTGAACCCCATTGAAGGTGGGTTTGGAAAAGGTGAGAGGGGTTAAGGTAGTTCTAATCTCATTGCCAACTGTTAAAGCGGTGTAGTATTGCCCCTTTCTCGTGGAGGAAACCAGTACATTGTCAAACCACTTGGAGAATTTCGGGCTCTTAAACACAGCGCTGCCGAAGTCCTTGGGCATGTCCTGACTCCAATCATAGACCTTCCATCCCTTAGTGATGTACTGGCCATATATATCATAATATCTGTACCCTTCTAAGCCGATATTTGTGTAACGGCGGTATATATCCTTTGCATAGTTGGTATACCTCCATTGCTCCCAGCCAAACTCACTGTATAACTCCTGAGGAATGTACCATTTTCTCAAGGCCGGTTCGATAGCTCCCACTATCACATGAAGCCCTTCGGGTTGGAAGGCTGTAGTCCTCACCTGAGCGCCAACTGCTGTAGAAAATATCAGAATCAAAACCATAGAGAATATCCATAACCATTTCGACATTACAATCCTCCCTTCTGCTTAGAAATAAACATACCCTTCACACAATATAACCTTCTTTCCGCTGGCACTGCCCTCAGGATCACATCGTGCCGTCCTGCCATACCACGAAGATATGAGAGCACAAAGACAAAACAAAATTTAGCGTTCTTCGTTTAGCATCTTGGAATTTCGCTCCAGCAATGTCCTCAGTAAGCTACACTGATAGTCTTGTTCACTGTCTTAATACCTGCATCACCACTCACCTTTATCACACAGAGATAAAGCCCTGGGATGACCCGATGTCCAGAGCTATCTTTTCCATCCCAGGTGATCCCGCTATAGTTCCCTGTAGTTCCCGCTTGACTATAAACAGTCCTCACCAGGTCGCCCCCGAGACTGTATATCTTAACACTCACCTGTCTGGGTTTGGAAACCTTAACAACCGTAAACCTCACATTCATAATGTCATTAACGCCGTCTCCATCGGGGGTTATCGTTCTGGGCTCAATCTTCAGATTGCTTATCAGTCGTTCTTCCTCTGCCAGAGCAGGAAGCGCCACGGTGGTGGCACTTTTGACCGCTGGGTCAGGATCCACTCTCTGCCAGGATCCAGCCAGGCCTGAAACAAAGGCCTCAAATACCGTAGAGTTAAGGAAGGGAATACACTCGAACTGAATCTCTACTGAGTCTTCTTCTGTAAACAAAAACCTAGGAAGTGTTACCAAGAGCGAATCATCCCTGGCTTCTACCTCCTCAGGCTCAGTCTTTTCCCCTCCGATCCTTAGCTCCACCTTTCTTGCCAACGAAGGGGTTTCAACCAACACTCTGTTGAATCCGGTAATTTCCTGCTCCACTACCTCAGATTCACCCCGTAGCTCGGGAACCAACTCCAGCCACTCTTCTTCTGTAATCTCATTGCCCTCTTGGTCATAGAAACGTCGGATCTTCTGAACCACCTTTCCCCTCTGATATTCAGACAATCGAATAAGGGGGACTCCACGGGCTCCAATATTTCGCAACAGCTACCGTATCGGTGACTACCGGGCCCCGCAGCGACGGGGGTCTTTTTTTCCACATCTCTTCCGTCATTTCATTGCCCATCTTGTCATAATAACGCGTTATCTCCCTCACCCTCTCCCCGGTCTTTGTCCTCACCTCAATCCTTGTCCCTGGAGGAGTATCAGCATCCCAGGAGACAGAAGTGAGATTCACGGTTTTCCCCACATCGATTAGGGGAGAAGTCAGAGTCACCCCAGGAATCATTCCCTGACCAAACAATTGCATCTCAAATAGCATAGCACCCTGGTTGCCCCGGGTAGCATAATACCCCGTACCGTAGAAATGGTGTAAAAAGATGTAGCGCACCCGCCTTGGTGGGGAAAGTGTGATATCGTGATTGAGAAGCGGTGGCAAGACCAGCTTGTTATTCACATCGGCTATTCTTTCCCAGCGGACATCTCTGCCGTCAACCCGCCACTGGGGCGCAGGAGAGCGAAGAGCTGGAGTCCCGTCAGAGATATACATCCTGAACCCTTCGAAGAAGGTGTCACAATTAACTATCTTTCTGTACTTACAGGTCATCCTTATAGTATCAACCCAGAAGGCGCAACCCAGGTCCCAAAGGAACCATGAGCCCCGGGGTAGCCAATCGTCGCCATATAGTGAGCACATCCAGTGTGTCCAGGCCAATCCATCAAAGATATTGCTGGTGGGTGGGGTAGGGCTGCCAGATCTTATCCATCCTCCCCGGTCGAATGTGCCTAAGGCTATGTTGTTCCCCAGGGTAATCACTTCTACCTCTGCTAGACCGGCATCGGCCACCTTCCTGGTGAAAAAGATCTTAACATACTGTAAGTACTTTCCGACCAGAGGATCACCATGAAGATCTGTGCCCGGGTCAAGCTCCAGCTCGAATATATGTTGAGTATTGGGCCTTACTGTCTGCCATACAAGCTCATAATCCAGCAGCTTCAATCGGGTACCGACATACTTTTCGATGCCCTCCGAGGTGTATATCTTGAACTCAGGGAAAGGCTCTCTATCTGCTGCAAAAATAAGTCTTATCTTCGTTGCCGACACCAACCTGCCCAGGTCAATCTCGATGACCCACTTCTCTAAAGGGTCTTCAGGATCAGGAGCCCAGAAAGTGGTCGTATCACCGTCTATCACATTGGGCGCATCAGACGGATTTGATCTCAATTTTGCTCCCCTTATGCCTCCGGTGTACTTTCTTCCATCACGCCATACATAGGTGTAGGTACTGGCATCTAAGCAGGCATTGATATTCTTCTCTACTGATTTGACCTCAACCCACCCGTCAGGAGTAATTTCGACCACCCCTCCGCCGGGGTAGCTCCACCTTTCCCAATCCGCTTTTGTGTCGACAGTGTATTGGCCCGCCATAGCAGAAGCCAAAGTGAACAAGGCTAAGGTCGCTAAAATTCCTGCTCCAACGAACGGTTTCTTCATTTTTGGCTCGCTCATAATAAATACTCAGAACAAACAAAACTCCTCGCCCAGCGAGAGAAAACCCTACCGGGGCTAAGGGCATAAGATCCATTTTTCAGTAAACTACCGCCACTGTCCCAGTCTTGACAAATTTCTCCGCATCCCCTTCCAGCAGTATCCGATACAAATAGATTCCGGGGGAGACCAGCTTGCCGTGCTCATCTCTTCCATCCCAGGTCAACTCATAATAGTCAGTGCTCACTGTTTGAGACAGGAGCTTTTTGACTCGGTTCCCTGAAAGGTCGTAAATCTCCACCCGAATGGGAGCGGTTCCTATCATCTGGAAAAGTCGGAAAGAGAGCAGGACCGTATCATTTTTCCCGTCTCCGTTGGGCGTGAAGGGATTAGGTAAGGTCTCCACCCCTCCCAAGACCCTGCCGAGCGATTCTACCGACCCTCTGACAGAAAGGTCTTCCATTCTGTGCACTTCAACCCGCTGGCCCAACAGATGCTCCTTCCAACTTGCAAAGGCCATCCCCTCGAAGACAGTCCCGAAGGCAAGTATTGCACAGTTGAAGTCCAGCTCCAGAACATCTTGGTCAGTCACTATTTTCCTATTCAGCAACCGGACAGTCAACAGATTCTTCTCCCCCGAGGCGGTGTATTGTTCCGAAGGAATCACCTGGCCACCTACCTTCACCGTTTCCACCGAAGCCTCAATGGGAGTTCTTATCTGGATAGAGTCAAATCCGATGTCATTCTGTCCGATCACCGGTGTTACTTTGTAGCGAAAAAGATATTTTTGCCCCAGGTCAACATTTGTTCTGGGCTCGATTTCCCCCCAGAGCGACCGGGCCATAGTTGGTTGGGAATACTCTACACAGACCGAGTCTACCAACGCCCTGGTGACAGCCATCTCACTTTCCATTACCACCTTAATCTGGAAGAACTGACGAGGGCCGAGGGCAATAAATGGCTGGCCGGAAGAATCGTAAGGGGAAGACCACATAGTCCAGTTCTCGGTATCATCAACCACTGGCCCTTTAGCCTCGTCGGGCAACCTCGCCCACTTCCTCCTGTTCTTCTCGTCGGTATCCTCAGCCAGCGGTTCAAGTTCACCGATGTCGTTTATCATGTAGTATATCTTGGTAGTTTTGTCTCTGCCGTTACGCGTGTAAATCCTCACCTGGGAACCGGGCTCTTCCTCCGCCGTCCAGGAAATTCTCCCAAAATTGGCTATGTCTCCCAAATCAATTATATCGGAGGTGAATGTCGCCTGTCGGAGATAACCTTCACCTCTCACCTCTATCTGGTCGATCTCAAAGGGCATTTGAGAGAGGCAGCGCAATTTTATATACCGGATATGTTGGGGCGGGAAATTCTGGTTTACCACCACCCGCTCTGTATTCGTTGGCACGTTGTCCAGCAAGTGGTATTCAGGCCTTCCCCACTCATCTCGGTTGCCCGGACCCCCATCGTGGGCCCAAAGCTCATAGCCCTTCATATAACAATCCTCATGCCGAGCGAGACTTTCACTACCCATTTCCTGTTGGACTTTCAACGGAAGTTTCTCCCGACATAATGGGTAAAACGATATCTCATCCACTGGATATGGCGCCCCCAGGTCGATATATATGGACACTCCGTAGTTACTTTTTCCGGGTCTGTTGAAGTAGTTGAAGGAGATGGTATCCTGCTTGCCATCGGCTAACAGAGCTGCCATCTGCTTGTTTTCCACAAATGGGGCATTTGGCGACCAGATTCTCCCGTCCCCTGGTTTATACTCTGACTCGGTGGGCTCTTCTAATGCAAACAGCCTCCCCTGGGTATAAAGGTCATGCAATATATTCACATCCCGGCTGGTCTTTATAGGCTGAATCCATCCGGGTCTGCTCTGGTCATCCACCAAATCGAAACTGCCCCATTGTCTCCAGGGATTCTCCTCATTCCCGATCACAAAGGTCTTCACTTGACCCAGGACATCGCCAGAAGTGAAAGTCAGTAATATCATAGTGCATAAAAAGAACAGGATACCCTTTCTCATCTCAGGTTCCTCCTCCCGGAAACAGCAACTCGGCAAATAGTCTCAAAGCAGAGATTATTGCTTCTCCGATATCTTCTTGTCGATTTAACTTCTCTACCTATCAATCTATCCATTGAAATGGTCTCTATAGCATTCCTGTCAAATCGCAGATCTCCTAAAAAGTTCTTCTGTCTATTTATGTAAGCTTCATCCGAACGGGTCAGCAGATATCCCCGAGGTTCCCGTCCCGAAACTCGACTTTGCCCACAGAACCAAGCACTCCTCAGAAATGAGGCCCCCCGCTTCCCATCAGCCGTCATAGAACTCCTAGCCCTACGCATTTGACTTGCCAAACAATACCCCTGTCGCTCAGATACTCTCTTGATTGGTCCGCACAACGACTTCCAGATCTCCCCCCTCCAGTTTGCCGGCTTTGATATCTGTCAATTGCCGGCTTCCGCCAAGTTCTCTGCTTCTTGGTCAGCAGCCAATTCCTATCTCTTCTTTTCAATCTCTTTCCGCTCGAAACGAAACACTAAGTCCAGTGTCTCTACCGGTCTGTTCCAGGAATCAAAGCGCAAAACAATCCCCTTCAAATAGACGCTTACTTGATGCACATCGTCATCTAATTTAGGAAACACCACATACCCTTTCTGTTCTTGACCGCTAAAGATAACCTGATGCTCAGGATCATTGGGATATAGAGTCTTTCGCAGGATATCCTTCCGTCTTTCGTAGAGCTCGTAGGCGTTCCCGCCGTACCCAATTACATATTTCACATAATATTCCTTCAACTGTTCAAAACTCAATGGAAAGTACTTACGCCCGTTCTCAGCTACAATTAGCATTTTGAGTGGATCAACTCTAACCTTAGGGTAGGCATAGTTTTTCGCCTTTAGAAGGAAGACAGTGAAGCGCTGAGGTGTGCTTTTCTTCCCCGCGGGCTTCCAGTTCGCGTACGTGTAAGGATTTGCCGAAAGCAATCCGCTGGAGGATGCTTCAGGGAACTGCCGGTTCAATTCTTCATCGCCTAAGGGCCGTAACCCAATCTCCAACCTGTCCTTGGCATAAACAACGGTGCCGTCATCTAATATTCTCGTCTCGGCTATCTGCTTAGCCCTGGGCATTGGCTCCAGCTTGCCCACGAAGCACCGGTAGCCACAGCCCCAAACAAGCAGAACACACAGAATCAAGATAAGAAAACAGCTTGAAACTCGCACGAGACTGTCTGTCGCCCAGAGCCGGGCTTCAACCTGATTTCCTATCCTGTTGCCTGGTTTTCCCATAAGAAGCTCCTTTTATCGAAGCATACAAAAGCATACAAAAAAAACCACTAGACAGTATTGCCAGTTGGGCAGGCTTCTGTCTATCTCACGGCCTAAAAAGGGGGGGCGTTCCACCTGTAGTGGATACACCCCCCTTTGGTTCATGACGGTTTATTTGAACATCGCCTTTATGCCTCCCCAGGTGGAGGGTTCTGTGGCCAAAAATTCCAGTGTCTCCTCCACGGGACGCACGGAGAAGGCGGTGAACAGGCTGGCGTCTGTCCAGATGTCCTCACAGTGCCAGGCGATACCGGCCCCGTTCCCATCCTCGTCGTCCCTGTCTCTTACATAGAACGTGAGGCCGATGAGCTGGCCGGGCTCAAAAGTATGCAGCTCGCTCTCGTCAGGAGAGGCATCCAGCCAGTCCCACAGGTTATACATAAGCTCCATATCATAAGAGCCAGTGGCCTCATCTAGATTCTGGGCAAAGAAGCCGTAGGGTGCCTCGAACCTCCAGTTGTACTCCTCCGGGCCGAAGTGACCTACATGTCCGCCCTGCTTGGGAGTATAGAAGTTCTGCTGGGCAGTGTTGCAGTTCTGGCCCTGGCGGAAGTTGCCGCCCGCGCCGCTGGGATCGGTGCACCACTGCTGATTATCCTCTTTCCAGCAGTCACCTAAGGCCTCTCCTGGGCAATAGAGGATATCATCCACCTTGTGGACGCCGAAATACAGGGAGTTCGTAGCTGGCACCCAGGCAGGCCCGTAGACGACTACATCAAAATTGTCTCTGGGCACATCTGCTATATCCGCCAGCTCTCCCCCCACAACTCCGAAAGCGCGAGGGGCAGTGTCACGTGTGAAGGACATAACCCCGTCCGGCATCCAACCCACATCGGAGAGGTCACCGTCGATTGTCGGAACATACTCATCAGGGATCGCATACAGCATATAGGGATTTGTTGCTGAGCCTATATCTGTATAACCCCAGTATTCACACCCGGTGAACGCATTGGCAGAGCCGGCCACGCACACCAGAGCAGCGATGGTCAAAATGGCTATTAAATACCGCATCTTGTACACTCCTTTCCGTTTATCGGGTTAGCAAACCTTTTGCGACTAAAAGCTTATAATGGCACCTTCGGGTATCACCCCCTTTCGGACTAGATTTCCGCCGTCAAGCCGCGGAGCGCTCTCTCCATCACCCCCTTTGGTTAAGCTTTCAATCTCAAGTCGAAA
>MVCY01000035.1 GCA_002049985.1 Candidatus Latescibacteria bacterium 4484_181 | reverse complement strand
GGGCAGGCAGCCTCACAGGCACCGCAGTCAACACAGCGGCCGGCAGTGTGAAATATCCTGCCCAGATGAAAGACCATAATGTCGGAGGAGTCATCTGTTGTCCCCACCCAACGAGGTTGAGACTGCTCAGCAAAACACTCCGGACAATAGCAGAGGGGGCAGGCGTTTCGGCAAGCATAGCACCTGATGCATTTGTCTATCTGCTTCCGGAAAAATTCCCAACGTTCCTCAATAGATCTGGACTCTATCTCCTCCACATCGCCATATTCATCCGGGAGTACTTGTTTTGCTCTGCCCCCCTCAATTAGCAGATCGTAGACAGGGGGAACTGGATGTTGACACACCTGGCATGAATCTCTCAAGAAATCCCCTTTTGCCAGGCTTATTTTCTCCCCCTGTTCGTCTACCACCAGGATCTGTTCGCCCTGCTCCTCTGCCTTTACAATCTCCCTTCCGTTAAGCTCTGCCAAAACCTTCTTCTCATCGACTACTCCCTGACAGGGAATGCCAATTATCACCAGATTCTCTCGGAGTATTTGGCCCTCTTTCAGGAGGGTAATGACTGAGCGGCAGTCGCAGCCTTTAACCACAATGCCCACCCTCTTCGGTTCCTTTTTATTGCTCCGGGGGTCAGGCCTGAACAGTGCAGGCAGATAGACAGCAAGGTTATTGGTACAGAATGAGTTCCACACCAGTGCGTCAGCCTCCTGCTCCTGAGCGATAAAACAGGGGGTGGTTCTCAAGGGCAGAGAACCCTGTCGATAGCCGATGAGCAGGTCAACCTTGCCCTCAGACAGCAGATGCTGCGCTGTTTGTCTCAGTTTCAATTGAAGTTGCTCCATTATTCAGCCTCTTGTGCTGATCTGTTGCTTCTGCTCTATAGCCGTTGGTGGATCCGTCACATTCAGGTGTTTAACTAACTTCCATGCAGGCCCAAGCCTTCTCACCTCTTCGGTAACTTCCCTTACCACTGAGGCGAACTTCTCTCCTTCCGCCGCTGAGATCCAGGAAAATTGCACCCTTTCTGGTTCTATTCCAATGAATTCGAGAAGTCTTTTCAGCAGGGCGAATTTCCGCCTGGCCAGGTAGTTTCCGCTGCCGTAGTGGCAGTCGCCCGGATGACAGCCGGATACCAAAACTCCATCGGCACCGTGTTGCAGGGCCTTTATGATATGCAGGGGGTTTACCCGGCTGGAGCAAGGAACCCTTATCACCCGGACGTTCGGCGGATATTGGATTCTGCTTATCCCGGCCAAGTCTGCCCCAGCATAGCTACACCAGTGACACAGGAAAGCAATTATCTTGGGTTCCCACTGCTGATCAGGAGATTGGTCTCCACCACTGACTGCTTTCTTCCTGCTCATAGATTCCTTTTACTCTCCCTATTATTCATAACAGCTACTGAGGTATTGAATAGACAAACCCTTTGCTTTCAGACAGTCTCCACAGCCGCCAGTATCTCGTTGTCGGTGAATCCCCGGACGTCTATGGCCCCAGACCTGCAGGTGGCTGAACAGACACCACAGCCTTTACACAAAGCCTCGTTGACAGCCGCCACCATCTTCTCTGGGTCTACTTTCACAGCATTGTAGGGGCAGACCGCCTCGCACATGCCGCAACCCGTGCATCTGCTCTCGCGCACAGAGGCAACCTTGCCCTCCACCTTGATGAAGCTCTTAGACAGAATAGTGGCTGCTCTGGAGGCAGCGGCACTCGCCTGGGCGACGGTCTCTTCGACCGCCTTGGGCGCATGGGCAAGTCCGCATACGAATACCCCGTCGGTGGCAAAATCCACCGGACGGAGTTTCACATGGGCCTCAAGGAAAAAATCATCGTCATTTAAGGGAACCTTTAGCATCTGCGCCAGATCTCTGTTTCCAGCAGGAGGCACCATGGCCGAGCTGAGCACCACAAGATCCGTATCTATACGAAGTGTCTCCCCTAACACCTGGTCTTTGACCAAAACACGGAGCTGCCCATCCGCCTCCTCTACCCTCGGTTTCTCCATCTCCTCATAGCGAATGAATATCACCCCCTGTTCTCTTGCCTTCCGGTAGTACTCCTCCCTGAAGCCGTAGGTTCTTATGTCTCGATAGAGGATATAGATGTTTGCGTCGGGATTGTTTTCCTTTATTTTCAGGGCATTTTTAACTGCCTGGGTGCAGCATACCCTGCTGCAGTAAGGCCTCTGCTGGTCCCTTGACCCCACGCACTGGATCATCACCACAGTGGGAGAAAGATGAGACAGAAGGGTCTCTCTTTCCTCTCGCCTCTCTCCTAACAGGCTCTCCAGCTGAAGCTGAGTTAACACTCTCGGGTTTTCGCCGTAGAGATACTCGGATGGCTTGTATTCTGTGGCTCCGGTGGCCACAATAATCACCCCATGTTCTAATTCCACGCTCTCGGGTTCTGCTCCCCCCCTGTCTTTCGCAGCGATCGTAGTCTTGAAGTTACCTACATATCCTTCTATCTGTTCTATCTCGGCGTTTGTGTAGAGTTTTATCTTCTTATCAGATTTCACTTTTCCTATCAGGGAATTTAAGAATACCCTTGGATCTTGGCCATCTAAGCTGGAGTATATATTCCTAAAATTCCCGCCAGGCTGGCTCTGTCTTTCGATCAGAAAGACAGGAAACCCCTGACGGCTCAGAGCCAGAGCGGCTGTCATCCCTGCTACTCCAGCACCTATGACTAATGCATTCTTATTCACTGCCAGCTTCATCTCCTCCAGAGGCTGGAGCAGAAAGGCCTTACGGATGGCCATCCTGACCAAATCCTTAGCCTTCTGGGTGGCTTCCCTGGGCTGCTCCATATGCACCCATGAGCACTGGTCTCTGATGTTTGCCATTTCAAGCAGATATGGGTTAAGGCCTGCTTCTCTCATTGTCTCCTGGAAAAGCGGCTCGTGGGTCCGAGGAGAACAGGAGGCTATCACTACCCGGTTCAATCGGTGCTCCCTTATCTTGTCCCTTATCCTCTCCTGGGTATCTTGGGAACAGGTGTAAAGATTATCTTCGGCATAAGCAACATATGGAAGACCGCGGGCATATTCAACCACTTCGGGTACATTTACCACCCCACCGATATTTATGCCGCAGTGACAGACAAAGACGCCTATTCTGGGCGGCTCTCCCCTGATGTCTATCTCAGGGGGATAGGTTTTTTCCGCTGTCAGGCTTCCCCGCACAGACTCCAGGAGGGCAGCAACTTCTGCGGCTGCGCCACTGGCCCCGGTTACCGTCTCAGGGATATCCTTGGGTCCGCTGGCAGCTCCGCATACAAATATCCCCGGCCGTGAGCTCTCCAGTACCTTAAATTCCTGTGTGTCACAAAAACCATACCCATTCAGTCTGATGCTCAGTCTCTCTGCCAGAGATTTCAAATCGCCAGGGGGCTCGAGCCCTACAGATAAGACCACAAGATCAAACTGCTCCGATCTCCTTTTGCCATCCTCTGACTCATATTCAACAGCCAAGTCTCCATCCCCGTTTGCTTGCTTCACCTCGGCTGGCCTGGCTCTGATAAATCTGATGCCGTATTCATCCTGGGCAAGTTGGTAGTACTTGTCGAAGTCCTTTCCGTAAGCACGCAGATCCATAAAGAAGATGGTAGCTTCAACATCTTTCGAGTGCTCTTTGGCTACGATCGCCTCTTTTATCGCGTACATGCAGCAGACCGAGGAGCAGTATTCGTTTCCACAGTTTCGGTCACGAGAGCCGACGCACTGGATAAATGCGATCTTTGACGGAGATGCACCATCCGAGGGTCTCTGGATATGTCCCTGATAAGGCCCCGAGGCACTGAGGATGCGTTCAAACTGGATACTGGTCACCACATTGGGCAGCCTACCGTAGCCGTATTTCCCGTCTGGTAGGGGGTCGTATGTGTCAAATCCGGAAGCCAAGACAACTGAGCCCACCTCCAATTCTCTCTCTTCTGGGACCATATTGTGCAGGATGGCCCCTGCCTTGCAGGCCTCAACGCATTGGAGGCATTCTGAGCAGATGCCGCACGAGAGGCACCGTTGGGCTTCGGTCACTGCAGCCTCTTCTGACAGGCCCAGCTCCACCTCTTTGAAGCTCTTTCTCCTCTCTCCCAAACAGATAGTGGGCATTTCCACCCGAGGCCTCTTGGGCTGGCCCAAGGGAAGGTCGGACAGGTCAAGCGGCCTTGATGTTCTTTTCTCTCTGCCCTCCTTTACGTCTTCGCCCCGAAGGTATCTGCCGATGGACACAGCGGCCTCTTTTCCGGCTGCGATGGCCTCCACAGCAGTGGCTGGCCCGGAGACATTGTCACCCCCAGCGAACAGGCCCTGACGGCTGGTGGCAAAGGTGAGGGGATCGGCCACAATGGTACCCCAACGGCTTATCTCCACACCGCTTTCTTTCAACAAGGAGAGCTCGGGCACCTGTCCGATAGCCGGGATCACCGTGTCCACTTCCATCAGAAACTGCGAACCTTCGATTGGCACAGGCCTTCTTCTGCCAGAGGAGTCTGGCTCGCCCAATCTCATCCGGACCAAGCGTATGCCTCTGACGCTCCCTCGAGTGGTCAGTATCTCCACCGGGGCAACCAGGTATTGGATCTTCACCCCTTCGGTCTCTGCTGCCTCGACCTCTTCATCGCTGGCGGGCATCTCTTCCCTTGAGCGTCGGTAGAGGATGAAGACCTCTTCGGCTCCCACTCTGAGTGCGGACCTGGCTGCATCTATGGCTACATCTCCACCTCCTATCACCGCCACCCGTTTTCCTACCTGCACTTCTCTACCGAGGTTTAGCTCTCTGAGGAAATCTACCCCATGGACTACACCGTCGGACTCCTCACCAGGGACCCCTAACTTGCGGCTCTGGTGTGCCCCCGTGGCAAGGAAAACCGCCTTGTAACCTTGAGCAAAGAGCTCTTCGATGTCCAGATCCTTTCCTATACGCGTGTTGGTTCTAATCTCCACTCCCAAGCGACGAACGTAGTCGATTTCCCTCTGGAGCACAGTTTTGGGCAGTCTGTACTCAGGTATGCCGAAATAGAGCATCCCTCCAGCCTCGGGCAGAGCCTCGAAAATGGTAATCCTGTAGCCTTGAAGCGCAAGATAGTAGGCGGCTGACAGCCCAGCCGGTCCGGAACCGACAATGGCAACTCTCTCTTCTTTCAGCTCTATTTCGGGCAGTGGAGGTTCCTCCTCGACGAAGTCGGCGACAAAGCGTTTTAGGGCACGGATGGAGACCGGTTCATCCAAAAAACCTCTCCTGCACTGAGCCTCGCAAGGATGGGGACAGATACGGCCGATCACACCGGGCAAAGGTATGGTTTCTCTGATTAAGGCCAGGGCCTCTTGGTATTTTCTCTGGGCAATCAGAGCCACATAGCCCTGAACATTCGTCCCTGCCGGGCAGGCAAGAACACAGGGAGGACGCTCTTTCTTGTCAATGGTGAAGACATTGGGAAACGCCTGAGGAAAAGGTCTAAAGATGGCCTTCCTGTTAGCCAGACCCTGGTCGAACTCGCTGGACACCTCCACCGGACAGACTTCGGCACACTCACCGCAGCCAGTGCATTTCTGGGTGTCCACATAGCGGGGTTGCTTTCTGATTTTGACCCGAAACTTCCCTGCTTCTCCCTCCACTGCCAGCAGCTCACCACAAGTGATGACCTCGATGTTCGGGTGCCGTCCGCACTCCACCAGCTTGGGGGCCAGGATGCACATCGAGCAGTCATTGGTGGGGAAGGTCTTATCCAGCATCGCCATTGTCCCACCTATGGCCGGAGACTTCTCTAGGAGATACACCTTAAAACCAGACTCAGCCAGATCCAGTGATGCCTGGATGCCGCCTATGCCACCGCCGATCACTAAGACAGCGCCCGTCTTTTTACCTGGGTTCTTCATATGTCCTTATGTCCTTGCCCAAGTCAGAAAGCACCAAATCACGCTGAGAATTAAAAAAACCGTAAAAGAACGTCTGGAACCCACACAGGCTTTGAACCTGGGAGGTTGCTATTCCAACAAACCCAGAGAACGCTTCTCCTGAAATTTCCTTTCCACTTTGTATTTGACCACAAGCTTCTGATAATTCGTTAGCTTGCGCGAGGCATAAATGAACTCTGCATCCTTTAGCCTCCCTTGCCGCACATCTATCCAGTCTTGTTTGCCGGTTGCAATATTCATTGAAAAACGTTCGTAGACTTGGAGAGACTAACCTTACCATACTGCCCAAGCATCAGATGATAATGATACGGCATTATCCAGTGAGCTATGGCCGTCACGAGGTAAGAATCCCCAGATTTCCCCACGTGCCTGTGGCAATGGGGGACATTCTCTTTTGGAAAGAGAATATTATCGCAATTGGCACTATGGTTGCAAATGTGGTAATGATTACCAGGCAGGAAGATATCTTGGCGATAGGGCCTAAGGATCTTCAGAACCTCTCGGGGTTTCAGAACCTGCGTCAGGTTGCTATCTTACCCCGAGTTCGGCCTCTATGAACTGTTTTAGCTGTTCAAATTTATCTCTCTGTTCGAAATAATACCGGATCAACTCGTGGCGTATTCTCTGGGAGAGCACATCTATCTCCTCTATATCTTTCACAGTCTCCGGGGGCACATAGCCTTCTTTAACGGCCATATGCCGCAGCACACTTATTATGTCTCGGAAGTTGACTCCCTGGGGGCAGCGCACAGAGCAGGCATAGCACTGGGCGCACAGCCAGATTGAGCGAGACGAGAGCACCTGGTGGCGCATCCCTAACAGTGCCTGACGGATTATGCGTCGAGGGTTATAATTTTCATCTATTTCGGCTACGGGGCACGTGGCGGTACAGGTTCCACAGGAGAAACAGAGCTTGAAGCGCTCTGCCCCCGGTTGCGCCGCAATCTCATACTTGAAGTTGGGGTCTAACTTGTTTAGGACAATGGTCTCCATCTAGTCGCCTCCTGGACGAGTTTAACCTCCAGAAACTTCTATGGATTGGAAGTCTGCGGGAGGCTGCTGTTTTTTCAAACTGGACTCATTTAGACGCTCGGTCGCGGCATCAGTCCTGCCCGCTCCACAATAACAGGTACAATCTTCTCCCAGGCCACTGCCATCAGGTGGATGCCGGCAATGCCTTCTATCTCTTTAAGTTCTTCTATCTGTTCCACACAGATCTTCACTCCCTCTTCGGCGGGGTCTTTCGCCTGGGCCATCCTCTGAATAATCTCATCGGGTATGGTTACGCCAGCTACGCTCTGCTTCATATATTGTGCCATTCTCACGGATCTCAAGGGGGTCAATCCAGCTAAGATATGCACCTTCTGGTGCAATCCCTTGTCTTGTACCTGTTGCATCCACTGGCGGAAGCGTTTCATATCGTAGATGCATTGTGTCTGGATGAAATCGGCGCCAGCGGCTATCTTCTTTGCCAGTCGGACTACTCTGAGCTCGAAGGGGTCGCCGAAGGGGTTGGCGGCTGCGCCGATGAACATCCGAGGTTCAACCACCGGTGCCTTAGGGGAGTTCCTTATCTCCTCTCCGCAGAGAAATCTCTTCTCGTCCCGCATCACCTTCAGCATCTGGACAAGTTGAATCGAATCCAGATCAAAGACGCCCCGAGCCCCGGGATGGTTGCCGAGAGACTGATGGTCACCGGTGAGGCAGAGGATATTCTTTATGCCCAAGGCGTAGGCGCCCAGGATGTCGCTCTGGATGGCGATGCGATTTCTATCCCGGCAGGTCATCTGAATCACTGGCTCCAATCCATTCTGGCACAGGACGGTAGCTGTGGCAATGCTGGAAAGCCTGACTATGGCTGTCTGGTTGTCGGTGATATTTGCCGCATCAACGTAGCTCTTCAGGTACCCGATCTTGCGCCTCACCAGCTCAAGGTCGGCGCTTTTAGGCGGACCCAACTCGGCGGTAACCGCAAAATGACCTGAGAGAAGGACCTTCTCCAGCCTACTGCCTGCTTTGAAACTCTTCTGCTGGTTCATAGGGCAACATCTTCTCTTACCACTTTTCTCGGACCTCCGTCTCTTGCTTTGGACCAGTCCTTGGGTTCTCTTATCTTTTCCAAAACGTCCAGTCGCCCCAGTCTTTTCAGACGGTCATAGATCAACTGCCAAGCGCAGTCGAGTTTCTCAGGGTCGACCTCACACTTCCCCTCTACAGAACCACCGCAGGGACCGTTGAGCAGGCCTTTGGAACAGCGGGTCAGCGGGCAGATCCCCCCAGTTTCAGCTAAGATACAATCCCCACAGGCAGAGCAGAACTCGCTCCACCGGCCCTGCCCTTCTGACACCCCGATGAACTTGGTGTTGAGGGCAGGGTAAACTGCCTTATCTTCAAACACTTCGGCTACCAATTGAACCCCGGCACCACAGGCCATAGACAAAATCGCATCGCACTGCTCAGCCTTGTACCTTATCTCTTCGATAAACTCCTTGTCGCATTGCCTCTCGATGGTTGCCTCCACCGTCTGTAGACCCTTGTCCAGCATCCTCAGCTCAGTGGCTAAGATGCTCACCTCTTTCTCGCCCCCGGCCATACAGACGGTGGTGCAAGTGCCGCATCCCAAAATCAGTATCTTCCTGCAACCCTGAATCACGTCCCGGATCTCATACAGCGGTTTTCTCTCAGCAACAACCATAATATCTCCTGAAAGATTTAGTTGCCTTCTGCTCGCTGCTTTTGCCCATTCGACGGTATTTTGCCCTTTTCTGAGGGACGAGAGTCAAAGCTCTCACAGTTGCAATCCTGAGGTGAGGGGCGAACTTATACCGCCCTATTCTAAAGTATTTCATTTGGTTGGCGATTTAAGAACTGGCTGAAAAGTAAATTGAAACATATAATATAATATCCACTCAGCGATTTGTCCAGTGTTAGACACCATTTTTTTCTTTTTCATCTGGGCACTATATGTTCCACCTTTACACATTCGGCTATATCCATGTCAGAAAAAAGCGCACCGAAGTACCTTCAGAGAGGTTTTTCATCTATCTGTTTTGAAACCTTTGGAGCAAGTATTCCACGCTTGAGCGACAGCGTTGGTACCTTTCCTGAATCAATCAAGCCTATTTTGTACAGGTTATCTGTCTCTTCACCTCAAGAAGAAAACTTGACTATTCAACACACAACAATGTGGGAAATTTGCTTCTCCCCA
>MVCY01000101.1 GCA_002049985.1 Candidatus Latescibacteria bacterium 4484_181 | reverse complement strand
AAGATCTGCCCGCCGCATCTTAGAACGGCCACCCGGGCGTCTGACCCCAGCAGAGAAAAGGCTTTTTGCAAGGCATCCTTGGCTGTCTGGCCATAGAGCAGCCCCAGTCTCTCAGCCTCCTGAGGGGAAATTCCAGGGGAAACTAAGATGGTGCGAGCCTTATTTCTGATCAACTTTCCCACTCGTGCCAAGTGAGCCGCTACTGTAAGGGTCCTAATCTTCCCTATCTTAAACCGATGCCAGGCCTGTTGAGGAGAGAGATAGCCGTTGGCCAAAAAATCAGGGTATTCAGGTGCCACTCCCTCGGGACAGGGAGTTACTAGAATCACCACTCCACCTTGCCTGACGACCGTTGCGGCAGAGTAAAGCCCCTTTGCTGCCTGCCACAGATTCGAATCCGCTGGATAGGAATCTGTAAGGACGATGTCTGCCAGCTTTGGGAGAGGCACGCCAAACAGCTCGGTTGCTATCTGGCATCCTTTTCGGTGAGCCTCCACCGGGTCGCCAACCACCACAGCAGCAATCCTACCGTCGCTGGTGGGAACAGAGTTGATGATCAGATCAAGGCCCACCTTTTGAGCTATAGCGTCTATTTGAGTCCTGACCGGATTGTCTCTAACACCTAAGATTTGCGACTCATCGTACTGGACCGAAAGCCAGTGAGTCCATCCAGTTGTTGCACAATCTGTCCAATCCCAATCAGTAAATCCGCTTCCACGGCTTTCCTATTGACCAACACCTCCGTGCCATCTTCGGTGAGCCCGAGGCTCACTAAGTTCTTGAGGTCATAGCTGCTATGGTCCAAAATCTCAAAATCCTCGAGAATTTGGCGGCCAAACTTTCTCAGTTCTGCTGGCTCCCCCCTCCTGGAGCCTCTCAGCTAACAGAGGCAGGATATTGGCCACAGGTGTGAGGCGGGTGTTGTCATCTGAGATGACCTCGTTGATAAGCTCATCCTCGTTTTGAGAAAGAACCGGGGGTCTCTTCGGTTCAAAGATTCCCAAAAGATTGGCATCTGGGATTTCAACCCCTTCTATTCCCCTATAAGGAAAATCTATCTTCATTGGTTCTGCCGCAGTTTGCAGGGACAGGACGCGCTGTGTCCCTACTTGGTTCCCTACTTGGTTTTGTGGCTCACTCTAAGCGAAATAGAGCAGCTTCCTGAGACGACAAAGTCTGTTTCAATCTTCTCTTTTACGATGACTACGCCAGTGACAGGACCAGTCTGACCTGTCTGCTTTGAGGATTCCATAACAGCTGAGACCGATGCCGGCAGGGATGGCATCTCTCTCTCCTCAACGGTCAGTCCCTTTTCCAGACGGAAGGATGGGCTAGGCTCTTGGGTTTATACTTACCTGGTGCGCGTCTTTGCTCCCAAGCCCTATAGGCCCGAGCGCCACCTACCCAGAGTGTGATTTCCCCCTCAGGCGCGTCTTCTGGAAAGCACGACCGTTGCCTGGATTTCTTCCCCTGGTTTCACAGCCTTCTTGTCCACCCGCACCCCTTTGATCCGGGAAGATTTTATCCTCTCCTGAAGTTCAATCTGAAACTTAACTCCCTTGATTCTCGCCTCTTCAAATCGGTTTTGAACGACGGCATAAAGCGGTAACAGCATCCGGAGACAGGCATCACCACGGAGTTTTTCGGCGACCAGGATTGTATTATATAGACTATAGAGAGTGAAGTAAGGGCACAGCTCACGATTTCTGATCACCTGGAACTGGTATTTTTTCTTCTTGGAGCCAGAGATGATTTGCACCTCTACCGGCAGCATATCGGGCATCTGACCCACAACCCCGGCAACGCCAGGATACCTATGTCATAGGGAAACTGGCGGAGCCAAAGTGGAACATCCGATGTCCAAAGGCGACTACCCTGTTACCCTGACGATAGGTGAGTGTGCCAATGCCGGTGATGTTCAGGTCGCCCCGCACCAGTTGCACCCCTAAGGGAGATCCTGGCTCGAGAGTGAAACTGTCCGATTGCTGCGCAGAAGTCCCACCCCCTTGAAGCGGAATAAGTCCCCATTCAACCAGTTGAGGGGTCATCTGTTCAATTACCCTGGAATCAAAGCCGCTTAACACCAGAGGGGTGGCAATTGGCTTCAACACTGCCCCTTGGAGCCCTTCAACCTGAGGATTGGCCAGCACAATCTCCTTTGGCACCGGAATGCCAGTTTGAGAAGAAACCAAAGGATAAGTCTCCTGGGGAAGAGAGCCCATCTGTTCCCCCTGGTCTTCTTCCATCACGTTTAGCATCTCCTCTATCGGGGTGATGCCGGCTATAGGTTCTTTGGCAAAAGACCAGGAATAGGCCACTGCGCCGATCAATTTCCCTCCCACATAGACCGGGCTTCCGCTCATGCCAGCGATGACCTGAGCTGTCCTGGCCAGTGCACCTCCGGGTTTGCCAGAGAGTTTGGCTAAGATGAGATCGCTTTTGGCGTTCCAGTTTCGCATCACCCCTAAGATCTCCACATCAAACTCTTCGATTCGGGTGCCCTGGAAAACGGTTTTCCCCACCCCCTTCATCCCGCGTCGAAGCTGGTCTACCCGCATAATGGGGATCTCTTCCGGGAAGGCGGTAGTTGAGGTCAACAATAGAGCAGTCAAACAAAACAGAAATCTACGCAAAGATATCCTCCTTCCTGCCTCGTCAGGTGAAAAGGTGGAACATCAACAAAAGGTAGATGGCATAGATGCCAAATAGGGTAGCTCCTTGCCACCGGTAGATCCTCTGTCCAGTGCTGCTAAAGAGCACACACAGGCCCATAAGAAGGAGCATAAATGGGAAGTCAAGCACCTGGGTTTGTCTTTGAATCGAAAGGGGGCGGACAAGACTGGATGCCCCTAAAACCCAGAGTATATCCAATACATCTGCTCCCAGAACATTGCCAACTCCCAGATCCCCGTGCCCTTTCACTATCGCCGTCAGCGAGGTGACATACTCCGGCAAAGAGGTTCCCACGGAGACCAAGGTGAGGGCGATGATCAACTCGGGCACCCCCAGCCAGCGAGCTATTACCGCAGCATTTTGCACTAAAAGAACACTGCCCAGGCCTACGCTTAGCCCGCCGATGCAAAAACGCAGTATTGAAGAAAACCTCTGCTGGCAGAGCCATTCTCCACCCGCTGTTCTTGGAGTATTGTTTGCTGTGCAGTTGGGCTGTTTTGCAGAGCGACGGACGGAGTACCATATGTAACAGACCAGCCCGACAAGTAGAAGCAGTCCATTCAGATGCGATAGTTGTCCGTCAATAGCCAGCAAGGTGACTAAGACGCCAGCGGCGATCATAAATGCCCCCTGGCGCAGGGCTGTCTTCTTCTGCACAACCATTGGCTTGACAAGCACAGAGGTACCCAGAATAAGGCCAATGTTACAGACAGCAGAGCCGATGGAATTGCCCACGGCAGTGCCCGGGTGCTTCATCAAACTGGCGATAAATGATACACAGAACTCGGGGAAGGTGGTGGCTACACTTACGATGGTCGCCCCAATTACATACATTTAGCCAAATTGGCAGAGTCGTAAAGAATCGTTCCATTTAACTTCTCTCCTCTAGCTCCGTTAAGAATAACCAAATTCTAATCCGCTGTCAAGAGTAAAGTAAAGATCTTAGCCTACTAAGAGAAAAGCACGATTATCCATCTTTGCTAGTAGGACTCGGCTTTTGTATTATCCCTAATATCAAGCGAAATTTCTGTTTTCTGTCCAAAGGCAGATTCCCCACAAAGGTGTGAAACCTATAAGACATTGTTGCCCAAGTCCCAAGCTGATTAATGCCTCACTGATGTGAAGACCATTCAGAGCTCCTATGCATTTAACTCCAATGATCACTTCATTTCCCTTCAATTTGCAGGTCTCTACTATCCTCCACCGATTCGGTTCTCGGCGCCTGCCGGGCAACCTTTACAGTTAAATTTCAAGCTCAGTATCACACCCTTTTGATCTCTGTCAGCATTGCCCCAATTCATTTATTCTCTTAGAGGGCTTTCTTTCCTGAACTCAAAAAAAACCAGCAGTGAATGCCGTATTCTACTGCTGGGTCTCCAGGAAAAGGATATTCTTCTCAATTCGATCTTCTAACTCGTCCTTAGAATTCTACCATAACCTTAATATTTCTATCTTTCTTTTCATCTGCTTCCCGGTATGCCTGTGGTAAGTCCTCAAATTTGAACCTACTGGTGATCATTTCCTTGGGGGTGACTTTTCCAGATCTGATCAGTTCGATGGCCAAGAGGAAATCCTCTCTGACATACATAAGTGTCCCTGTCATCTCCAGTTCTCTATCCTGAAGCAGTCCTATAGAAAGTCGGGGACGACCACCGATAACTCCAACAACAATGATCTTTGAGCCCTTTCGGGCGGTCTGGATTGCCGTTTCCAGGGTTTGTTCTGCGCCTACACATTCGAATATCAGGTCGGCGCCATCCTTCCCGAATTCTCGTCTTACAGCAGTGGACACATCCTCTTGCTGGGCGTTGACGACACAGTCGGCCCCAAGTCTTTCAGCAGCTTTCAATCTAAAATCCACGACATCTGTAATCATTATCCTCGAGGCTCCCAGGCCCTTAGCTGCCTGCATGGTCAGAAGGCCGATAGGTCCGGCACCCAAAATGATGGCCGTATTACCCTCTTTTAGAGCTGCTTTTTTGACCGCATGCACTCCTACTGCGGTAGGCTCTACCATTGCACCTGCCTCAAAGGACATCTCATCAGGGAGTGGAATCACATTCCGGGCAGGAACGGCAAAAAAGTTGCGATGGCACCCGTCGGTCTGAAAGCCCATTACCTTCAGGTTATCGCAGATATTATACTTACCGTGACGACAGGGATAGCACTTCCCACACACTATGGAGGGCTCCACAGTAACTTTTCTGCCCGGACTTGGGCCGACAGCATCCTTGCCTACCGAGGCAACCACTCCTGCAAACCCGCCAGACATGAACATCAGAGCCGCAAATACCGCAGGCCTTAACCTCGATCAAGACCTCTCTAGGTTCAACCCGGGGTTTGGGCACGTCATTGAAAACAATCTTCCCTGGCTGTATCATCGTCGCTTGTAACATCGCAGCATACCCCCCAGAAGAATATGAAGCTTAGCAGTGGTTATGTTACAAAGGCGTGGGATAGGTGTCGATCTTCTTGAACGCCTCTGCATATTTAACCCCAATATCAGCGCCCCTTATTACAGCTCTTCCCGTTATTCTCTGTATCAAACCGCTGAGAAAATCTGTTCTCTGCTGTGAGACTTGGGCCTTCATAGCTTCCACCTTCTTCTCAAAAGTATTGGTGATGTCCACACAAAAGGAGTATTCGCCAAAGCCCCTTATAATCTCAAACAGCCAGACATTGGGAGTATGCCATCTTTTACCTAACTCTTTTTCCATAATCTCCTCTGCCGCCTGGTAGGCTGCTCCTGGGACTATGCCCTTAATGGCGTTATGGTCCTTGTGGGTATCCTTAGAGTGGGTGAGAATCAGATCTGGTTTATAATATCGTATTAATCTGATGGTTTCCTGATATGTCTGTCTGTCGTTGGTAACCCCCTGACTAGGCTTGTCTAAAATCACTCTTTCCTTCACACCCAGTATCTTGTCTGTCACCTCTGTCTCTTTTTTTCTCCTCTGCTTCATCTTGTCCTGTTCTTCCTTGCTTCGAGCAGCAGTGGCCCCATAGGTGTATGTTGCTACATAAACGGCCTTGCCAGCCTCGCTGAGGCGGGCAAGAGTTCCACCGCAACCGATTATCTCATCGTCAGGATGAGCAGCGAATACTAAGACTCGATCGACTAAATCCTCTATCTTCATAATA
>MVCY01000034.1 GCA_002049985.1 Candidatus Latescibacteria bacterium 4484_181 | reverse complement strand
ATAGGCCTGGTCGATCCGTATCTGCCCCACTTCAGAAACCGGATGCCCGTTGGAAGGCAGATGGGGAAAGGCGACCATCGGTTCCAGCTCGGTCACATCTATCTCCACCACCTGGGAATACTGGGCATCCTGGTCCGAGTAAAAAGGCTCGAACTGTTTGTCAGTCCGGGCCCTGACGTAGTCGAAGGTTTTCTGGTCAGGGGCCATAATGCCTGTTTTAGCCCCAGCTTCTACCGCCATATTGGTGATCGTCATTCTGGCCTCCACGGAAAGCTCCTCTATCACAGGGCCGGTGAACTCCATAGCCTGATACAAAGCCCCATCTACGCCGATCTTGCTGATAATCTGAAGTATAATATCTTTTGAGTAGACACCTTTCTGGAGCCTCCCGGTAAGCACAAACTTGATGCTTGGGGGGACTTTAAACCACAGCTCTCCGGAATAGATGGCTGCTGCCAGGTCAGTGCTTCCCACGCCGGCGGCAAAAGCACCCAAAGCTCCGTGGGTGCAGGTGTGAGAATCTCCGCAGACAATGGTTGTCCCTGGCAGTACAAACCCCTGTTCAGGCAGAATGGCGTGGCACACCCCGTGGTGGCCTATCTCATAATAGTTCTTAATTCCATGCTGGTTGACCCAATCTCTCAGCCTTTTCGCCAACTGAGCGCTTTTAATGTCCTTGTTGGGCACAAAATGGTCGGGGGTGACCACGATACTGTCAGGATTGAAAACCCTGTCCATCTCTTTTGACTTCAGCATAGAGATTGCCGGAGGGGTGGTCACATCATTACAGAGAACCACATCTAATTTGGCATTTATTAGCTCCCCTGGCTTAACTGTGCTCCGGCCACAGTGGGCCGCCAAGATCTTCTCTGTTATGGTCATAGACATATGCAATACCTCAAGGTCACTTAGATTTCCCGGCGCCTCCTGCTGCTTTTCTCCGGGCCACCAGTTTATTTATCACGTTTATATACGCTTTGGCACTGGCCTCGATGATATCGGTGGAAGCCGCTCTACCGATAACAATTGCTCCGTCGTCGTCGATTTTGACGGTGACTTCTCCCATCGCCTCAGCTCCGCTGGTGACAGCTCGGATTGAATACTCTCTAAGGTTAATGGGAAGCTTCACCAGCCTGTCAATCGCCACTAAATCCTCATCGAATACTTCCTTCTTCTTGTCTGCCAGCAGGAGAAATCTCTGATAGGTCTTCTCCAGCATCTCATCGCTCAGTCTGTAACCCATCTCCTCCAGGCGGGCCTTAAACCCGTGCCTGCCCGAATGTCTGCCCAACACCAGTCTGCTTCTCTCAAGCCCAATGGACTGTGGGGTCATAATCTCGTAAGTGGACTTCTCTTTCAGGACTCCATCTTGGTGGATTCCGGCTTCGTGTGCGAAGGCGTTAGCTCCCACGATGGCCTTGTTGGCCTGCACCTCAAGGCCAGTGAGTTTGGAGACCATCTGGCTGGTGCGGTAAATCTCCGTGGTTTCAACGGAGGTGGAGACCCCCATAAAATCCTGACGGGTATTTATGGCCATTACCACCTCCTCCAAGGAGGCATTGCCTGCCCTTTCGCCCAGACCGTTGATCGTACACTCCACCTGCCGAGCCCCAGCCTTCACTCCGGCCAGGGAATTGGCAGTGGCCAATCCAAGGTCGTTATGACAGTGGACACTCAGAGTTACCTGGTCGATGTTAGGCACACTCTGGTAAAGTTTCCTTATCAGGGCAGCAAATTCTTCGGGGATCATATATCCCACAGTGTCTGGGATATTTACGGTGGTGGCTCCGGCGTCAATCACTGCCTCTACCACCTGACAGAGGTAGCCAGGATCAGTGCGGCCAGCATCCTCGGCAGAGAACTCCACATCTTCGGTGTATCCTCTTGCCAGCTTCACTGCTTCTACGGCCCTATCCAGCACTTCCTGGCGAGACATCCTTAATTTGTATTTCAGGTGAATATCCGAAGTTGCAATAAATGTGTGGATTCTGGGCCTGGGGGCATATCTCACCGCTTCCCAGCAGCGGTCGATGTCCAGTTTCACTGCCCTGGCCAATCCGGCGATGACCGGCCCCCTCACCTGTTGGGCGATCAATCTAACCGCCTCAAACTGAGCAGGAGAGGATACGGGAAAACCTGCCTCAATCACATCTACATTCAACCTTGCCAGTTGACGGGCAATCTGCAGTTTCTCCTCTATCCCCAAGGAGGCCCCGGGCGATTGCTCCCCATCCCTTAAGGTAGTGTCAAATACGACTACTCTGTCGATGTCCATTGCATCAACCTCCTAAGTCCCAAATGCTGAGATGCTTAACAAAGCTGAAAACCAGGTGAAATAAGTGTGGGAAACTGGTTATGGTTCAACAGCTCTGTAACTTTCTCTGTTTCTGCAGGATTCAGCCTTCTTGTGGTTAAAGCCAGCTCATCATCGCCCGGAGCCTCCGGCCCACCCCTTCGATAGGGTGTTCTTCGTCCTGTTTTCTCCTGGCGTTGAATACGGGTCGTCCCACCCTGTTTTCCAGGAGCCATTCCCGGGCAAAGCTGCCGTCCTGGATCTCAGCCAGAATTTTTCTCATCTCCCTTCTGGTCTCTTCAGTGATGACCCTTTTCCCCCGGGTGAGGTCCCCGTATTCGGCGGTGTCACTTACTCGTCTTCTCATTCCGGAGATACCATCCTGCTGAATCATATCGACAATCAGCTTTAGCTCATGGCATACCTCAAAATAGGCACATTCAGGTTGGTAACCCGCCTGCACCAGCGTGTCAAATCCGGCTCGGATCAATTCGCTCACACCGCCACACAGCACCGCCTGTTCTCCAAACAGATCCGTCTCTGTCTCTTCTCGGAAGGTGGTCTCCAGCACTCCGGCCCTGGTGGCCCCGATCCCCTTAGCGTAGGCGAGCGCCAGTTGTTTTGCCCTTCCGGTGTAATCCTGAGCGACAGCCACTAAAGCAGGCACTCCCTTGCCTTCCAGGTAGGTGCTTCGCACCAGACTGCCCGGACCCTTGGGTGCGATCATAAACACATCGATGCTATCTGGAGGCACGATCTGACCATAATGGATATTGAACCCGTGGGCAAACACTAAGGCATTGCCCTCTTCAAGGTGAGGTTTGATTTCATCCTGATAGACTACAGGTTGCACATTATCCTGGGTGAGAAGGACAATGATGTCTGACTGCTCTGCCAGCTCCGGAGTGGTCACCACGGTCAAGCCGTGCTGCTCTGCCTTCTTCCAGGCTGGAGTACCGGGCAGTTCGCTGACGATCACATCCAAGCCGCTGTCCCGTAGGTTCAGCGACTGACCACTGCCCTGAATACCTGCACCACCGACAATTCCAATTCTCTTCTCTTTCAAAATCTCCAGGTCAGCATCTTTATCATAATACATCTGCATTGGTCCCCTCCTGTTCTCCAGGTTGTTTAAGGTTAAACCTTTCCTCTGAATTCTCTGAGCATGGCCACCCTGCCGGTTCTGGCGATCTCTTTGATCCCGAAGGGACGAAGCATCCCAATGATGGCGTCTATCTTGGCCTTTCCTCCGGTGGCCTCAACGGTAAGGCTGTTGAAACTGATATCCACGATCTTTGCCCGGAAGATGTTAACAATCTGCATAATCTCCGATCTCATCGCCGGGGTAGCAGCCACTTTGATAAGCAGCAGTTCTCGCTCAACGAAATTCTCCCCTGTCATATCGATCACTTTAATCACATCGATCAGCTTGTTAAGCTGTTTAGTGACCTGTTCCAAAATCCGGTCGTCTCCTTCTACCACGATGGTCATTCGGGAGATGGTTGGGTCTTCGGTCTCACCCACGGTAAGACTGTCGATGTTAAACCCCCGGCCTGAGAAGAGACTGGAGACGCGGGCGAGTACGCCGAAGTGATTCTCAACCATAACTGAGATGGTGTGTTTCATTATGCCATCCTTTCTATCATCTCGTTGATTGCCTTTCCTGCCGGAACCATGGGGAAGACCTTCTCCTCAGGGGCAATGTGGAAATCCAGAACTACCGGCCCTTCTGTGGCAAGTGCCTCTTGGATGCTGTCCCGGACATCTTTCGGATGGGTGACTCTTATGCCTTTCACCCCGTATGCCTCGGCCACTTTTACAAAATCGGGCGCCACCTCTAAAGAGGTGGCCGAATAGCGCTTGTTGAAGAACAACTCCTGCCATTGTCTGACCATTCCTAAGTACCTGTTGTTCATTATGGCAACCTTAACCGGCAGCTGGTATTGGACCACAGTGGCCAGCTCCTGAATATTCATTTGAAAACTGCCATCTCCGGCGATATCGAAGACGGTGTCCTCGGGCCTGGCAATCTGGGCGCCTATAGCAGCCGGGAACCCGTAGCCCATTGTTCCCAATCCCCCGGAGGAGATGAAGGTCCGAGGGCGGCTGTATTTATAAAATTGTGCTGCCCACATCTGATTTTGCCCCACTTCGGTGGTAACAATTGCCTTCCCCTTTGTCACCTCATAGATCTGCTCTATTACATATTGCGGTTTAATAACCGTTGAACTTGCTTCATAGGAAAGAGTGTCCTGCTTTTTCCACTGCTTGATCTTTTCGTTCCACTCCGACTGCCCTTTTGGATCTACAATCCGATTCAGCTCCTTAAGCACCTGTTTGGCGTCTCCCACCACCGGGATGTCCACTGCCACATTTTTGCTGATGGCCGTTGGGTCAATATCGATGTGAACTATCTGGGCAGAGGGAGCGAAGGCGTCCAACTTTCCGGTGACCCTGTCGTCGAACCTGGCCCCAATGGCGATGAGCAGGTCAGACTCCATAATGGCATTGTTGGCGTAGCGAGTGCCGTGCATCCCAGGCATTCCCAGACTAAGGGGGTGATCTGAGCGAAAAGCCCCCAGACCCATTAAGGTTGTGGTAACAGGGATATTGGTCTTTTCCGCCAGCTCTCGAAGCTCCTTCGTGGCCCCGGAGCTGATAACCCCACCGCCTGCACATATAACCGGTCTCTTTGCCTCCCGGATAGCCTGAGCTACACGCTTTATCTGTTGTGGATGTCCCTCATACTTAGGTCTATACCCTCGAATGTTCACCTTCTGGGGATAGACAAACTCCACTTTGGCTTTGGTCACATCTGTAGGCAGATCTATTAGCACCGGCCCTGGGCGTCCAGTAGAAGCGATGTAGAACGCTTCTTTTACTGTTCGTGCCAACTCTGATGTATCCTTCACCAGGTAGCTGTGCTTAGTGATCGGACGGGTAATCCCAATGATATCCGCTTCCTGGAAAGCATCTGAACCGATCATAGCTGTGCCCACCTGGCCAGTAAAGGCCACTATGGGGACCGAATCCATATGGGCTGTGGCAATCCCGGTAACTAAGTTAGTAGCTCCTGGGCCGGAGGTGGCGATACAGACCCCGACTCTGCCACTGGCACGGGCGTAACCATCGGCAGCATGAGCAGCAGCTTGTTCGTGGCGAGTCAGTATGAATCTTATCTGTTTCTCATCATAAAGAGCATCAAAAATGGCGATGACCGCCCCTCCGGGGATACCGAAAAGGGTATTCACCCCCTCTTTTTTTAGACATTCGATTAAGATTTCAGCACCTGTCAGTTCCATATAAAACTCCTTTCCACTTTCTCCCCTTCTGGCTTCAACCCTTATTTCTCTGCTGGGTCTCCTGTCTGTCCAAGTTAGCAAATCAAGTCTTCATCACCTCAACACCGCCCCAGTAGCTGCTGAGCTCACCAGTTTAGCGTAGCGAACCAAATACCCTTTTTTGACTTTAGGCTCAGGAGGGCTCCAGGTGGCTGAGCGTCTGGCTTTCTCCTCTTCACTGATTAACAGTTCTAGCTTCCTGTTGGGGATATCGATCAGGATTCGGTCACCGTCTTTTACGATGGCTATGGGACCTCCTTCAGCGGCTTCTGGGGAGATATGACCGATGCAGGGGCCTCTGGTGCCACCGGAGAAGCGTCCATCGGTGAGCAGTGCCACCGAGTCTGAAAGTCCCATCCCCACAATAGCCGACGTGGGGGCCAGCATCTCCCGCATCCCTGGCCCGCCCTTTGGCCCTTCATAGCGGATTATCACTACGTCACCAGGGAGAATTGTCCCTCCGGTAATGGCATGCATCGCCTCTTCTTCTGAATTGAACACCTTGGCTATGCCTTCAAACCGTTTCGTCTTCTCTGAAACTGCACTTTGCTTAACCACCGAGCCATCTGGCGCCAAGGAGCCTTTAAGCACAGCTATGCCACCTTCGGGGTGATAGGGGTTGTCCAAGCTGCGTATGATCTCTCTGTCGGCTACCTCGGCCTCTTCGGCAATCTGGAGGATGCTCCTGCCTGACACGGTGGGGCAGGGGTTCAATTTCTGCTTCAGAACAGAAAGCACAGCGGGAATACCGCCAGCGTATTCCAAGTCTTCCATAAAGTAGTCGCCGCCGGGGCGCAGATTGGTGATGTGGGGAGTCTCTCTGCTTATCTGGTCGAAGAGGTCCAGGGGCAGTTCCACCCCGGCGTCGTGAGCTATGGCGGGAATATGCAAAGCCGTGTTGGTTGAACCTCCCAGGGCCATATCGATTCTTATGGCATTCTCAAACGCTGCCCTGGTCATGATCTTTCTGGCGGTCAATCCTTCTCTCACCAACCCCACAATGCGCTCTCCGCTCAGGTAGGCAATTCGCTTCTTTTTGGCCATACCTGCCAGGGCGGTGGCGCATCCCTGAAGTGACATCCCCAGGGCCTCGGTGATACAGGCCATAGTGTTAGCAGTGTAGAGTCCTTGACAGGCACCGGGTCCAGGGCAGGCCTCCATCTCCAGCCGGGCCAGTTCTGTCTCGTTGATCTGGCCGGCATGATAACGGCCTACAGCCTCAAAAGTGTCTCTCACCAGAGAAAGTTTCTTCATCCGGTATCTTCCAGAAAGCATAGGTCCGGCGGTAACCACAATAGCGGGTATATCAAGCCTACCGGCAGCCATAAGCATCCCTGGGGTGATCTTGTCACAGTTTGTGAGCAATACTATGCCGTCGAGGGCGTGGGCCTCGGCCACCGATTCTACCGAGTCAGCGATGAGCTCCCGAGAGGGCAGAGAGTACTTCATTCCACTGTGCCCCATGGCTATACCGTCGCACACCCCTGGGATTCCGAACAGAAAGGAAACTCCCCCGCCAGCATTTATCCCTTTCTCTATCGCCCGTTCCAGTTCTCGCATCCCAATATGACCCGGGATAAGGTCGTTGAAACTGCTGGCCACCCCAATGAAGGGCTTATCCATTTGAGTTGTATCAATACCGGTAGCGTAAAGCAACGCCCGATTGGGGGTCCTCTCCACCCCCTTCTTAGCCCTGTCGCTTCTCATCCTTCTCCTCCAAATATAAATGTAGCTGGCTTTTGATGCTCCCTGTGGAAATACCTATGCTAACCCACTGCCCAAAAACAGAGGGCGGCAGCATCAGGATAGTACCTGAAAATACTGAACGGGAAAAGGGTACACTTTTCGACCGTCGCATATTGCAGAAATATTGTCAGCATCTTGAGAGTCCAAAAGATAACAGATATCACATTTTTTCCCATTTATCCGAAATATATTTTTTCCCATTTATCCGAAATATACTGCAGATATACGGCCTTGTCAAGGGGAAAAATGTACTGACACTCAATTGATCACTGCTGAAGATTCTCTGGGAAAGGCCAATTTGACGAAGAGTGAATTCAGAAAAAGAAGTCGTTAACCAAACCCAAATTCTCAGAACCTCGCTCTTCGACAGAGTGCGGTCGGTAGCGGCTTGATTTCACCCATGCCTTATAACGAAGTGGCGCCTCCAAATCTTTGCTTGGCCCACAACTAAAACCTCAAGATTCAGAGGGCAATCTTAAACTCTCTTAAACACCTTGTTGACAGCCTTCGTAAAATGAATTCAGGTGCAAACATCGGTGGCCGCTGAATCAAGGCGGAGTGAGCAGGACCGATTCAACTTCCCGCACATTCCGAACCTGCTGGAGGTTTCAGTAGTCATTAGGATTGGCCTTTCAAATTTAGTCTTGACGACCCTCAATTTATTCTTATATTATGGAGAATCTGAAACCAGTGGTTAACTGCTGAATCGATTTTGTACCAGGGGACGATGAAGACAAATGGGACTTAGAGATTGGCCGAAGGTCAGAGAGATTGTTCACTGGGCCTTAGAGGAGGACATAGGCACAGGCGATATTACCTCCCAATACATAGTACCTGAAGACCTCTGGGCAGAGGCGGTAATATTCGTTAGACAAAAAGGGATCATCGCTGGTTTGGATGTGGCAAGGCTAGTGTTTAAAACGATAGATGAGAGCATCCAGTTTTCCCCTCAACTAACAGACGGTAGCAGAGTAGACCCAGCGGACGTTGTTGCCACTGTTTCGGGCCCTGTTAGAGGTATACTCTCTGCAGAGCGCACAGCGCTGAACTTCTTGCAGCAGATGTCAGGGGTTGCCACCCTTACCGACAAGTTTGTCGAGGCCATCAGAGACACTGGAGCTAAGGTGACCGACACACGCAAAACGACCCCTTGCGCCCGCATCCTCGACAAGTACGCCGTCAGTGTTGGAGGAGGAGTGAACCACCGCTTCAGCCTTTACGATATGGTCTTAATCAAAGAAAATCATATCAAGGCCTCGGGCAGCATCACCGAAGCAGTGCGAAGAGCAAGAAAAGGCCTAGAAGGGTCGGGAAGACGGGGCATAAGAATCGAAGTGGAGACCAAAACCCTCAATGAGGTCAAAGAGAGTTGCTCTCTGCCAGTGGACAGAATTATGCTGGACAACATGAGGTTTGAACAGATTGCCGAAGCAGTGAACACAATTCGAGCCCGAAAACCCCAGATGGAAATTGAGGTCTCCGGTGGTATCACCCTGGAGAATATCCGCCAAATCGCCCAAACAGGTGTAGACTTCATATCTATTGGTATGTTAACACACTCTGCTCCCGCTTTGGACATAAGTCTGCTGGTGGAGAAGATAAAATGAGGTGCTTAGATATCGACGAACCAATGACAGAGCCTAACATCCTCTCTGGCCTGAGAACCAGAATTCTGGGCAAGACAGTCTATTGCTACAGCTCTATGGACTCTACTAACCAAGTAGCCAAGGAATTAGCCTCTGGAGGGGCGGAAGAAGGAACATTGGTGGTGGCAGAGGAACAGACCAAAGGCAGAGGCAAAAGAGGACGCAGTTGGGAATCAGCCTATGGACGCGGAATATGGGCATCTTTGATCCTTCGCCCCCAAATCTCCTCTTTCCACACCTGGAAGGTTACCCTCGGTGCTGCTGTCTCCATCGCCAGAGCCATCCGCCATCTGACAGAACTTGAGGCCACCCTCAAGTGGCCCAATGACATTCTAATCAGGGGGAAAAAGGTGGGAGGGGTGTTGACCGAGATAAGCACCCAACGCAACCAGCAGGAGACAAACCCTCTGATATTGGGATTTGGCCTCAATGTGACCCATCGTCAGGAAGACTTCTCTGAAAAAATCCGGCGGCAGGCAACCTCCCTCTATATCGAATCGGGAAAATGTGTCTCTCGCGTCACACTGCTTCAGGCTATCCTACAGATTATGGAGGAAAAGTTCTGTCAGCTACAGAACTCCGATCATGAGCAGTTGCTCCAGCAATGGACAGTTCTGTCTGGCTGCGCGGATGAACAGCGGACGCAAAGCCCCCGGCGCATCGGGCATAAGGTAACTTACCTACGCTTTGAATCTTGAGGAGGTTATTCTGGAAGAGTCTGTGACAAAATGGGTTCTCTTGTCGTTTTTTCTGCTCCTTGGCAGTACCTGCTCTGCAGCAACAGGGGATTGGGCTCTTTATACCTCTGTGGCAAAAATCAATGACATCCTGGCAGGCGAAAGGTGTATCTGGGCAGCTACCGACGGCGGAGTAGTCAGATTCTGCCCAGAGGAGAACAGCTCCACTATCTATACAAGACTCGATGGACTGACGGGGAATAGGGTCTTGTGTATTGCAAGCGACAGCCGGGGTAATCTCTGGTTTGGTACCGATGGGGACGGTCTAACCAGATTCACTCCGGGGAGAGGGTTCACGCGCCTTAAGCACTTCATAGGATACCGGGTTAACTCGCTTTGCTTTCAGAACGATAGCACCCTTTATGTGGCCACGGATGTGGGGATAAGTCTATTCCTCACAGAAAAAGATGAAATAAAGGAGACTTATCATCAGTTTGGTATATTCCCCCGAGACACTGAAGTATTTTGCGTGAAGGTGGTTGGCACAGATCTGTGGGCAGGTACAGCTACAGGTGCGGCCTGCGCCCCTATTTTCCAGCCCAGTGGGGTGCGCTCTAATCTGCAGGACCCCAACAGTTGGTCTTCGATTCTCTTCGGGAAGGAGGTCTACAGCATCA
>MVCY01000033.1 GCA_002049985.1 Candidatus Latescibacteria bacterium 4484_181 | reverse complement strand
CCAGTATCCCCGAGCCGGAGACCTCTTGCAATATTCGTACGGATATTCGTTCTCTATAAGGCGGGTCAGAGAAAATAATATCGAATCGTTCGCCCTTCTCCGCCAGTTTCTTTATTGCTACGCAAGACTCAAGGCAAAGGACCTTTGCTCTGCTTTCCCACTGAAGCATCTTAAGGTTCTTCTCTATAGCCTCTTTGGCCAGCGGGCTGGTATCAACGAAAACTACCTCTCGAGCTCCTCTACTTAAGGCTTCGATGCCTAAGCTGCCTGAGCCAGCGAAAAGATCCAGTACGCGAGCCTCTTCGGTCTGGGACCCAAGGACGTCGAAAATAGCCTCCTTCACCTTCTCAGTAACGGGGCGAGTTCTCAGACCCTTAGGGGCCCTAACGATACGCCCTCTGGCCTCTCCGGCAATCACACGCATTATCGCCCTCCCTCCCCAGAGAGATCAGAAACAGAAATAGGCCCGTACCCTTTCCCAATTCAGGTTCTCCCCCTCGGCTGGCAAGATAAACAAACGCGATGGGTTTAGAAGTTGGTTCGATTTACCGGAAGTGGCGAGAAAAGACTCTATCTGCTCCAGTTTTCCTGTTAAACAAAAGGTCAATCTTCCCTTTTTGAGGATCCATCTGTCCAGGACTGCTCCGCACTTTTCTGCCTGCCTCCGTATCTGAACCATAGACAACGGACTCTTCATAGAGCCGGCAAGATCCGGTCCACCCCCTGAAAGCAGTTCCATTTCCATCCAGATAGTAAACTCAAGCTCAGCAGTGCCTCCCTTCAAGTTGTGCCTCTCCATTGCAGGAGACCCTATTTTCTTCACCCCGGATAACCGCTCAAGCCGTTGGGCTAATTCTTTCACCAAAGAAGCCGAGCCAGCTTTGCCCTGAATGAAACATTCCTCCGGGAGAACAAAACCAATCATAATGAGACAAACTGAGGGAGGAATGTTAACCTGAATATCGCTGAGAATATGCCAGAAAGAATATTCTTTAGCTGTATCTTGCTGAGAACTTTCGGTAACACCACCAACTTGTCTTCCTTTCCCCTCCTTAATTTTCTCTGTTGTCTCTCCACCCGAGAGCGCTGGGCTGGTCTGAATAGAGGGACGCCTCGGAGGCACACTATATTTCTCCAGGAGGAAAAGACCAACCGCTATCCCAACGAGAAACAAACCTACTGCGACCACAGACATTCTCCGCCGGTTAGTTCTCGCAGTCTTTTCCTGTTCTTCCGTTAAAAGGTTAATTTTAATCATCTTGTCCTGTCCTCACTTCAACAGTCCCCGATAAGCCAGTCCCGTGCTGAGAGCGAAAGCACTCTTGGGTAGAATCTCTCTATCTGGGCTCCTACCGAACTTCTCTTTACTGAGCCTGCTGAAGGGGTCAAGGATGTCGACGGGGCATCTTAGGTCTGAAGAAAGCAGGCTTCTTACCCCTTCTGCCTCTGCAAGGAGTCCACACAACAGTATCCGACTAACACCAAATGGGACAGAAGATTGCCCTTTGGGAGAATAAAACCTTTCCCGCCTATTCAGACTCAACCGTATCTTGGCGCAAAGTCGTTTGGTAAAGGTGTCTTGTCTCCTCAACTCTTCTGGACTCTCTACCAAAATGTCTGGGGGATAGAGCAGACTTTCTGTCCACAGCAAAGTATCCCCCAAAACAAGTATCAACAAGGCAAAAGATTCTTCTAAACATAGAATGGCAACTGTCTGCTTTGTAGGGAGAACGCCGGTGCACTCGGCTAGATTAAATAAGGCAAAGGGGGAAGCATCTACCACGGTCAGTGGGAGACCTGCTTCTTGAAACAAGGTTTTAAACACATCAAGAAGTCCTTTCCGCATACCCACGGTAAAAACCATCTGCTTCGAGAAATAGAAATCGAATACATATTCCTCGCTTGGAGAAGAGAGAGAATGTTCCAACTCACGCAGTATTGTACCTTTATCCTTTTTCCTTGAGGCAGGCATCTGTTTAACAAAAATAGGGCCTCCCCCGAAAGAAAAAACTATCTCATCTGCCTTAAAGTCCCATTTGCTGACTACAGACTTAAACCAACAGACCAGATCGCTCCATTGTTTCTCCTCTGGAAGTTTTTGAATCAAACTGCCATTGGGCAAAGGGGAATATTCCAAGTTATTGAGAAATAAGCTTCTTCCTTCAGCAACCAGAAGGGTCACCCTTAGAGACCTTTGGGTTAAACAGACTCCCAGTGCACTGTTTGGCCTTTCTCTTGCCAACGATTACTCCTCACTGTTCTTCTAAGCCCTCACTTTCACAACTGTCAGAGCCTTGACTTAGAGAACCGGAAATTCGATAATATACAAAAACCCGCAATTGACCGCGAAGCTTACAAAGAAACCCTATCATAATGATAGAGCAAGAAAGGGAATCCTATCTCACCTAAATCTGTGTCCACTCCTAAGAGACTTATATCCATGCCATTTTACCGCGAAAAAAGCTGCAGATCACAGGGGATGTATTGAAAGCCAAAGGTTGCACATATTAGAAATTTATCTCTATCTTCTCTGTGATCTCTAAATGAAATCTTTAGGCAGCATATTCTTCGACCGGGCAAAATCGAGGTAAAGGGGCTACTCCTCCAGCTTCCAGCTCGCCGTCTCGTTGCTGACCCATCCGTGTCCATTAGGACAAGAAACCTTATAGTGCAGAGAATCCGCTGCTTGTAGGACAAAAGGGGAATCGTTCTGGGGACAGGTGAAATTTAGGCTATCCCCGATGAGTTCTGTCAGTTCAGAAGCATATTTCCCGTGTTGGGCGAAATACCTCTCTTGTGCTTTCACTATCTGCTCTAAGCGACGTCGACAGGTCTGTTGGGTCTGCTGCTGTTTTTCTATCTTGTATCCAGGGACAACGATAGCTGCCACTAAGGCGGCGGACAAGGCGACAATTAAGAGTTTCCGTACCACTGCCCACCTTAACATCTGATTGCTCCTCCGTTCATTATCTCTGTTGTGTCTCAATTAATGGAATCAATCTGCTGAGAATCTTATCCCCAACTCCCTTCACTTTCTTCAGATCTGCTGTGGTTTCAAAGGGACCGTTTTTTTCTCTCCACTGAATGATGCGCTGGGCTATCTTGGGACCAATTCCCGGCAAGGAAGCCAATTGCTGGGCCGTTGCAGAGTTAATGTCCAATTTCCCTGTCGAACTGTAGACCAGAGAATCCGGTGAAGGTGGGTTGCCCGGGACAACTTTCAAATCGCTAAACTTTCGCGGATAATAGTAATCCCAAAGGGAGATACCCCCTCCTACTAATAGACAGAATATTAGAAAACAAATGGCAACCTGTTCTTTCCTGCTTAAAGAAAACACCTTCAGCCCCTCTCTTTTTCCCCTCTCTCATCCTCTTTAATCAAATCTTAACTCTCCCCAGAATCCCACCTCTCGCACCTTGCGGGTGGTGTTCCTCAGTCTATCCTTTCGGTTTGAAACCTCCACCTTCGCTCCTCCGGTGAACTTCCGGCTGAACTGATAGCTCATCTTCGAGTTCACCGACCAAGTCCGCTCGTTTTGTTGTGGCATAGGGGGCAATGACCCGCGCCCTATTTCTCTGTAATTGCTCTTTAATGCAAGGCTGGCAGCCAAGTCCAGATTACTCTTTAACCGGATATTACCCCAAAGGGGGAGTTTGATTCCCCGCTGGGCACTGAGGGAATAGCTGAGAGATAGCGTCAAGCTTGAGGTCTTTGAATTGGTAGTCCCACTGACCACTCCATTTCTGTAATCGGTAGTTGAGGAGGAACTGGTGCTGAAATTCAGGGTTGACCTAATACCGTTGTTCCAAGTGGCGACCCAACTGAAAAGAGGACTAAAATTGTTCTTCTGCGAACTCGAGAGAAGAGCCTTCCCTCGAAGCTCCGGAGCTCCTTTCTTGAACAGCTCCCGCTGGTAGCTGGAATTTAAATTTGAATTTCTGGTCAGGCTCTGGAGAAAAAACAGCCTCTCCAAACCGTCCCACCTGAGAGTAAGCCCTGGCACAGTGATGGTACGGCTACTGATAAAGCTGCTGGAAGTCCTACTTGAGGAATATTTGTATCCACACTTTGCCTTCAGGTTAAGGCGGGGCAGAAGTTTTATCCCAGTGCTAATGTCTGCTTTACGGGAAGAGGAGCTGCTATTCCGCTGGCTAACAGACGGATCGCTCCCCACCTTCGGCTTGCCGGAGAACCCCAACTGATAGCCTATGCAAGGATGCCTCAGAAGACCAAAATCCCTGGAACTGTGGCTATAAGAATACGACCCGCTGAGGGGCTGGACCTTGCTGCCAACCTCCTTCAACTTGATTGAATTCAGCAGCTTTGGTAACTGTAGGGTAAATCTGGCAGACAGTGTACCTTTCACCTGGGCATCTTTTCCTCTCTGTTCTCCGGCCTGAAACCGGGATCGACTCTCTTCGGTGTAGGTGGTCCGATAGGAATAGTCCTGCTGGACCCAATCCGGCCAACCAGGTCGAAAATTGACAGAAACTGTTTGATCCCGATGTACCTCATCCCCCAATCGCAGGTTCTGCAAGCTTAGATCTAAATTGGTGCGTAGGTCTCTTTTGGTCTTCAGAGTGTATTCCCAAGAAAGACCTTTCAGGAGACCCCAGTTTAGGCTGAAATTCTGATTTAAGGTAAAGTTATGTCTCCTTGTCCAGGCTCCGTATTGATTCTGGGAACGGGAGCCGGAATTATCTGCTGTAGCCGAAAATGTAAGTTTGGAGGGTAGGTAGTAGAGTTTTCTCTTCAGAATGGTGAAGGATTTCTTACTCCGGGGCGAAAGGTCGTAGCTGAAGGCTCCCCGATAGGACCAACTGCTGCTTTCGGGGATTTGGGGAGACCTGCCTTGTTGGCCAGTGAATGAGAAGTTACCGCTCATCCGGTCCAGTGTCCAGCGAACGAAGGGGTTAGCGGCAGTCCCCTGTTTGCGGAAGGAGACCGTAAGAGTCTTCCTCCTGTTCACCGTCCTCTCTTTGTCCGGATCACTTAGCACCACATCAGAGAAGGGCATAAGTCTTGGCCGGGACAGACTCTTCTGCCAGGAAAAGCCCAGGGGGATCGACACCCCCCAACCGACGGGGAGAAACTTGTCCACCCTCAAATCGGCCCGCAGATTCTGGGAGCTATCATCGCTACCTGATCCAGTCTTTTCCCTCAACCCATGGAATTCACTGGCTTTCCTGGAATAGTTACCACTTAAGCTTAGAAAGTCAGCGAACTTAGTGTCTACACTCACCCGCCCAGCAATCCCTCTTCTATTTCTAGGGTGGGTCAGTCGAAGCTCATCCACCCAGATTTCACCGGAGATCGGCTCGGTTCCAGGATTGATAATCCCCAGTTCGAACCTCTTGATAGAGGACAATGAGGGATTCCCCTTCAAGGAATATCCCATCTGGGCAGCCCTTAGCGAATCCGCCTGATCTCCCTTCAACTGGGTAATCCTTACCAGATCAATGGCAATATCATTCCACCCCTGCCGGAGAGGAGCCAAGGCCTGATAGTAATTGTTCTCATCGGCACCAAATCGGATGAGAAAATTGGTTTTGCTCGGGCTCCCATGAACAAATACCCTCATTTTTTCATAGTTGGTATAGTCCTGTTTCTGAAAGAGGCTTCGATAAACAGCAACCTGATGGCCAGGTCCCAGTTCAGTAAATTTAAGGACCAACGACTGCTCTTTTCTGAGCACCCCTGTCAGGGGATCTCTTTCCTGCTTCACTCCTGGAGGTGAGGTATAATCAGCGTTCTCCTGCGTATTTTTCACCATTATCTCTAATCTCTCCCCGTCGCCGACAGGCAGTTCCTGCCAATCATTTCCCACAATGTCTATCGAGACAATCTGGACAGTTGTCTTAGTGTCGGTGCCACTTATCCACAACCTGACGAATTCTATCTGGGTGGAGTCAGCAGATCCCACCTTAGAGTGCAGATCGGTTCGCCAGAGGGGGATTCGAAGCAGTCTCCAGCCATTTGATTTGGTATCCTCGATCAGAAACTGGCCGGGGAGGCCGCCGGCTGGCCCGTCGGTAGAGAGATCAATGGAATAGCTGTAATAATCGTTATCTAAGTCTAAATACCCATTGTTATTGATATCCTCGGTGTCTGGCTTTTGACTGCGATCTGGGTCGGCTCTGTTTCCTTCAGTGCCATTGATGTGGCTGTAATCATGTCTGTGTTCATAGCTATAGCTCCAGTTATCACCGCTGGGGTCGGGATTGGTCTGGGGATGGTAGCCGGGTTCATCCCTGTCGAAAAGGCCGTCCAAGCCGGTATCTTCATCCTCATCTAAGATCCCGTTTCTTTGCCCATAGCGCACCCTATCCTCGGTATCCAGTTCCCCAGATCGATGTTAAGGATGCCCTGCTGCCCTCTTACCCATATCTCCAGGAATCTATCTCTGGAGAAGTCCTTAGCTCCACCCCGCAGGGCGCGCATAATGCCCCCCCACGAATCTGCATTCTGGGGAATGAATTCAAGATTGAGCACATGCACCTCACGCTCCTGTGCGCTGGTCTGGCGACCAGGCCAAATCTGTTGCACCGGAACTTTCTCCCAGGGGTTATACCAGATCAGTCTCCCTCGGTTCTTCTCTTCAACCCCCACAGGCACACTGGACTTGGTCCACAATGATCTGAAAACACCCAGCGAGACTCGATTGACACTTCCTTCAAAATCATCAATAAAAGCCTCGCCCAAGGTGTTCTGATTGGGCAAACTTACGGCGAGCTCTCCCGTTAAGTTGAGCGAGGATGCAGCATCGGTTCTGACCAGCGGTAATAGGTTCACTGCCCGTGTCATAAATTGGGGAGTAAATCTCAAGTCAAAGTCAGTATCCCAAAGCAGGGTACGGGTCGGTTCTCCACCAACCTTCACTCGTTTCTCCACTGCCGTTTCGCTGTTGTATAGCAAGGTCATCCCAGCAGAAGATCGGCCCCAGAATTTCCGTTCTCCCCTCAGGCCCAGCAGAGTCTTCCGCTGAGGCATAAAGAAGGGTTTGTACTCATAATCTATGACAAGATCAGCCGCTGGGTTCAGCACCTCATCGGT
>MVCY01000032.1 GCA_002049985.1 Candidatus Latescibacteria bacterium 4484_181 | reverse complement strand
GGTCGAAAAGAGAAAGGACTGCACCACCTGACCTGGGACGGAACAGACCAATCCGGCAGGCATGTCTCCAGCGGGACTTATTTTTACCGGATAGCTACTGACTTCACTAGCTTTACAGGGGAGATGCATCTAATCCGGTAGAGAAGGAATTGGGTGGCACAGTTTCCTATGCTGTGCCACCCAATTTTCTTTAGAACTTCTGTTAGTTTTGGAACAAACTCTATCGAAGCTTTCCCTCAAACCAATCAGATTCCGGGCTGAATATTGCCAATGGATTGAATTAGAAACTGTAATGTAGCCCTTTTATGGAGCGTATACGGTGTTCTTACAGGGACCGCCTTTACACCTGACGGCATTGGTTCCGAAAAACTTGACTTCCCCTGTAAGGTCATCCAATTTGAATCACTTGACGGCGTGAGAAATAGCTTGCATATTATATGGGGCTTGGAAGAAAAAAACTGTCATACGGATGTGCATCGCCTTTCCTCGTGATAGCTCGGTAGTGCCGAGTACCAAATACAAAAGATTCTGTCGAAAAAAGCCAACCTTAGAGAAAACATCCTCCATTGTGCCTGGAAAAGAAATATGGGAGACGTCTCCAGACGACGATAGAATCGGGTTCTGGAGAACCCTCCCACAGAGACAGCTATGTAACCTGATCCCACATTATTGTCGATAACCCCATTTCCCGACAGAATCTACAAAACAAAGGAGTACCCCAAATGAGAAGACTTATGAAGCTTAAAAGCACAAAAATAGCTGCCTTATTGGCCATTGTCTCATCCTTCACCATTCTTCAGAACACTGCCTCTGGAGCTCATATTGTTAATTATTATGCCTTCAGGTCTGATTATAACTGCCTTCTTGTAGAGGACAAGAACATTTGGGCAGGCAGTACTGATGGGCTGGTTCGGTGGGATAAAACCTCCAACAGTTGCCAAAGATATACGACAGAAGACGGCCTGCCTAGCCTATGGATTAACTGCCTAATGAGGGACTACACAGGAAGGTTATGGGCGGGGACCCGCGGTGGTTTGGCCTGGTTTGACGGCTCCTGTTGGAGGGTATCCCTAAAAGGTCCAGATGTTGGAGACCTGACAGTCGATGCTGACAATAACCTGTGGGCAGCGACTGGAAACAGGGTTTATGAATTTAACGGCAAAGAGTGGAACTGTTACCACCTCGGCATCTCAGTTAAATGTCTTTATCTTGATGATCAAAATGTCCTTTGGATCGGGACAAGCGAAGGGGTCAGACAATTTGATGGCCAAAATTGGACCTGGTATAACAAGTCAGATAGTCTGTTCAATAAGGGTATAAATGTCATTTTTGAAGATTCTAGCGAAAATTATTGGTTTGGAACAGACGCCGGGGTGGTGCGCTGGGATGGTACAGATGGGCAAGTATTTGACACCACTAATGGTCTCACTCTTAATCAAGTAACCGACATCAAGGAAGATCAGAAAGGCCATATTTGGGTGGCCACCAGTGGATCCGATTGTGGTGCCTTTATAGGCAAAGGTGGATTAAGCGAATGGGATGGACACCACTGGGCTATGTATAATACCACATCCGGACTCTCCTCCAATTATATCCGAGAGATCGCTTTTGACCAGAAAGGAAACCCATACCTGGCAACAGGTAAAGGCATCAATTATTGGGACGGACAACAATGGCAATGTCTCCTCACCCATAAGTCTCTTAACACTTTCGACTGTCCGATAATAAATGACCTCTTTGTGGACACCCAAGGAAATCTCTGGTTAGCCACAGGACCGGCTTTCCTGGTCACATGTGGGCGTTATCCTTGGGGTGGTTTAGTAAAATATGATGGGACGCATTTTACCCTTTATAACACCGAAGATGGACTCCCCGGTATAGATGTCTCCAGTGTCACTGGAGACAATCAAGGCAATTTGTGGATCGGAACATACCTTGTTGGGGGCCTCAGCCGGTTTGATGGGAAAGAATTCGTAAATTTTACCTGGGATGGTGTTCTTCTAAAGATATTTGTAGACCACTTCGACAGAAAATGGGTTTGTGGAATGTTTGGCGTAAGTGTCTTTGATGATACCACATGGACGAATTACCCTACCGTAGACCAAGAACATTGGATAGTTCTCGATATCACTGAGGACAAAGCTGGACATGTATGGGCAGTCGATGACATAGGTCTATTTTCTTTTGATGGCGTGCAGTGGACTCAGGTTCAAGGATTGCCTCCTGATTGTCGTGCTTCGGATATATCCGTCGATCGAGATGACCATCTCTGGATCGGAACATATAAAGGTTTGGTATTCTATGACGGATCCCATTTTGTGACCTATACCGAAGCGGACGGGCTGCCTTCATCTGAGATTACAGCAGTTGATGCCTCTGCTTTCTCTGCTAAGAAACACCAATATCTTTTGGTTGGAACATTGCATGATGGAATGGGAATATTAACAGAAGACGGTTGGCTTACTATTTCCGAGAACGAAGGATTGATTTCCAATAGGGTCAAGTGCTTTGCGATTGGGCCAGATTCGGATATCTGGGTGGGTACCTCTGAGGGCTTGAGTCGTTTGTATGGATTTTTGACTACCTCGGTCAACCTTGAAGAAGAAACCCCTACCCTGGAAACCCACGTTTTAGAATCAAATTACCCTAATCCCTTTAACGCCACCACTACAATTCTGTACCGCATAGGCAAAACAGATGATGTCGAGCTGACTGTTTTCGATGTGCTGGGCCGCAAGGTGAGATTGTTATACCACGGCGTGCAAACGCCAGGCAACTACAGGGTGATTTGGAACGGCAAGAACGAATCTGGGGAAGAAGTGGGGTCAGGCATCTATTTACTGCACCTACGTGCAGGTGAGTTCACGGCTGTGAGAAAGATGTGCCTGCTTAGGTAGCAGGAAAATATATCTGCGGTCACTCGCCCAAAGAAATTTTTCTAAGAAAGCATCCGTTTCAAGATGCTTTCTTCTTTTTTATTGTAACCTTCGCCTCCCGGGAGCCTCGCACTCATCTCGACAAACATTCACAATTTTTGCTCTTGACAGCGGTAACAGGGTGTTGTATATTGCGGCATTGACAAAAAAGTGTCCTGTCCAAATTCTCCCGAAAGGAAGTCGGCTCAATGTGGTCGGTCAAAACTACTAAGATTAGCTTTGTAGGCGCAACCTACGGGATTTTCTGTGCCCATCCCTGAGAAGAATTCTCGCCCGGCGCATAAGTGAAAAATGCCAATTTCTCAAGGCCCTGAGGATTCTTGTCGCAGCCTTTAAATTGGAGGCCGCGGGCGGGCTGACAGATAAGCTCGCGGCCGTTTTGTATCCGTCGGACAATTAGGGTACAAAGCTCAGCATCATGCCTGTTAAACCCAGGAATTTCCACGGAGAAAGGAAAACCGACGATGTGTAAATACTCTTCCTGTCTGCTTCTCCCGATAGTGCTTACTGCAATAGCGGCAATCTTATCTGTAATCACTCAGGTTTCCGCAGCGGAGAGATACGAGAAGATTCCCTGGACGAGGAAAACTCTTCGGGCAGTGAGGGTTGTCGAACCACCCAAGATAGACGGCAGGCTGGATGACTCGTGCTGGAAGCTTGCTGAACCCTCATCGGGCTTTGTAGAACTGCAACCATATGATGGAAAGTTGGCGGTAGAACAGACCATTGTGATGGCCCTATACGACCACAAGAACCTCTACCTTGGGCTCCACTGTCTGGACTCCCAGCCAGACGAGATACCCCGGAGACTCATCCCCAGGGATGCTAATCCCTGGCCTGAGGACTGCATCACCATTTCTCTGGACACCTTTCACGACCGGCGTAGCTGCTATGTCTTTGGGGTTAACACTACGGGTTGTCAGAGAGATATGACCACTGACCGCTCTCACGGATGGTTCGGAAACTGGGGCTGGGATGGCGTCTGGAAAAGTGCAGCCCAAGTCGTCGAGGATGGCTGGGAGTGCGAAGTGGCGATCCCCTTCAAGATCCTCCGCTTTTCCAGGGCAAAGGAGCAGATCTGGGGCATAAACATCCAGCGACTGCAGAAACGGCTGATGGAGGACACGGCCTGGGATCCCGTCACTTCTGACGATGCTGACGGCATTCTCGATATGTCCAAAGCCGGTGACTTAGTCGGCATCATTGACCCCCAGAGGGGATACCATATAGACCTTATCCCCCACATCGTTCTTCAAAATGAGAAAGAAATCTGGAAAGGAGAAACAGGGATTGACATCAAATACAATCCTTCGTCTCACCTCTCATTCAATGCCACTCTCAACCCCGACTTTGCACAGGTGGAGGCCGACAAGCAGCGCATTAACCTATCCCGTTTCCCGCTCTATTTCGACGAAAGGAGACCCTTCTTCGTTCAGGGCAAGGACCTTTTCGGGGCAATGAATGTCTTCTACAGTCGCCGCATCCAGAGTCCAGACTGGGGGTTGAAACTCATAGGAACTTCCGGCCCCAACAAGTATGGGTACCTGTCGGCGATGGACCGCACGGCGGACGGGGAGAATCCGCTCTTCAATGTCCTCAGGCTCCAGAGAGATGTCCTGAACAAGTCAACTGTTGGGATAGTGGGTGTCAGCAAAAGCAGCGGCGCAGAGGGGAATTCGGGGGCACTGGCCTCAGATGTCCGGCTCAGGCCAGGTGAACATGACGAGATGGATCTTGATTTGATAAAGACCTGGAACCCACACCAGAATCGGGACAGTTGGAGAGCCAGTGTTGCTTACACCCACAGGGCCGATCCCTGGGCTTTTTACTGCCGGTACACAGGGATGGGCAAAGAGTTCAATGTGGATCAGTTCGGGTTCATCAACCACGATGCTGGCATTGGTAGCCACGAAACCAGGTGTTACCTTGAGTACCGCTGGCATATCCGCAACCACGGCATCGATCAGTTAGAATTCTGGCACGGAGGCTCTGCCTCGAAGCGGTCGGATGATAAAGATTGGGGGTGGAGTTGGGACAACATTGACATACAGCTTGCTCTTACCAACCAGGCTTGGGTTGCCTTCTCGCACGAGACCTGGCTCGCCCGCTATCAGGGGAAAGGGTTTCGGGGACAGAACTACAACCTGAACATCAACCTTCCACCTGCATGGAGGTTTACGGGCAGGATCAGATGTCTGTACGCAGACCAGATAGATTGGTCGGATCCGGATCTATACTTTGGTAAGGTTAAGAAATTCCGTACAAATTTCACCCTCCGAGCCACCAACAGTCTCGCTTTCGACGCCTACTTTGATGTTGCACGGAAATATTTCAGCAAGACCAGAACCGATAAGATAGGGTGGCTGAGAATAACCTACACACCCACTAGGCACTTCTTTTTGCGGAGTTTCATCCAGGCAGATGCTCAGACCCGGGTGTTACAGACAAATTTCCTGCTTGCTTACCAGTACGAGCCGCTTTCCTGGATCTATTTAGCCTACAACAACAGCTTAGATACCTCAGACAAGTGGGGATCCCCTGATCAGTGGTGTTCTACCAATCACATCGCCATCGTCAAAGTAACTAAGCTTCTGAGCCGATGACAGGCAGTTTGCGAGCCCGCACCGTTCTCGGGAAAGGGTAAAACCTTGTCAGGTCTCGTAGCAATACGGCGTTATATTTGGTCCACATTTTAAAGAAGTTCAAAGAGTTGAGCAGCTCAGATTCGATACTCTCCTTTCACAAATAGATAGATATCATTGTATAACCGACGCACTTCTGGGTTGCCACGGGAGTCCAGATGCGTTACTGAATACCTGAAATCCTCCGCAGGCCAGTCGTTCGGTTTTTGGGAATAAACCAGTATCATATGCCGCAGTCCTCCGTATTCGGGCAAGCCAGGAGGGAAATATCCCGGAGGCTTAACAGGCTCACTTCTCATCTCAGTTCCTTTCATTTTACTTTTTTTTCTGGTTCTTGTTGTCCGATGACAAAATCGTCTGAAAAGGGTTTCTTCAAGACAGAGGTTTCGCATAGTGTATTTGGCGGGCTACTTCCTTGAAGCCCATGCGGGGATAAAACTCCCGCCCAATGGTGTTCTGTTCCAGGGTCTCGATCCTGGCATATTTCATCCCTGCCGCTTTTAGATACTCCATCGCCTGTTGTAATAGCTTCTTCCCTATGCCTTTACCTCGATGCCGCGCATCTACAGCCATATTGGGTATCCGGCCGATCCCCGTCTCTTCCTCTACCCGGGTCGTGACGTAACCAACCACTTTCCCCTCTTCTTCAGCCACGAAAACCCCGGCGGGATTGGCATTCAAGTCGTCAATTATACTTTGCTTTTTCCTCCACTGCCAGCTAAAATTTAATTCTGTCAATTAGTTCCCAGCATTTTCTCGGCTTCCTGGTTTGACCAGTGCTATCCCTTTAGCACACAGGGGACAGTGTTCGGGACGGTAGGTGACCACCTCCATCTGCACAAGGGAGGCAAAGGGCACACTGAAGCGGACCTTTCCGCCGCTTCGGTCCACCAGACAGCCTACACCGACCACTACACCTCGATTCTCCTCTACTACCTCGATCACCTCCTGTACAGAGCCTCCGGTGGTTATCACATCTTCGACCACTAAGGCTTTTTCTCCTGGATGGATCACAAATCCTCGCCTGAGTGCCATCCGACCAGCTTCTCGCTCAGCGAAGATGGTGCGGACATCCAGCCTACGGCCCACCTCACAGGCCACCACAATACCGCCGATGGCCGGGGCAATCGCAACGTCGATCTCCCTGTCCCTGAACCGCTCCGCCAATTGGCCGCACAACTGTTCTGCATATTTCGGATATTGCAGGACCTTAGCACACTGAAAATAGGTGGGGCTGTGAAGTCCAGACGTCAGCAGAAAATGGCCCGAGAGAAGAGCGCCGGTCCCCTTGAATATCTCTAAGATCTCCTGTTGAGTAAGCACCTCTGGCTTTCTGGGCGAAATCTGTTCCATCGGAGGCGTAGATTATCGCTCGAGAGGAGTTTATAATGCTGCTTCCAAGTCTCCACCCTGTACCCCGATACCTGGGATGAGAAGAGGCAGTTTGGGAGCGATCTGACGGATTCTCCTCAACTGTTCAGGATAAGTAGCCCCTACCACCAGCCCACAGCAGCCGTTCTTGCTCCATCCGACAACCTTCTGGGCGATATGTTCGTAAACAGGTTTGCCCTTAGAGGGGAGATACTGGAAGTCCTTTGCCCCGGCATTGGAGGTGAGGCAGAGGACAAAGGCACACTTATCAGGATATTCCAGAAAAGGTTTCAGCGCATCAAATCCCATATAGGGATTTACCGTAACCGCATCAGCGCCCAGTCCCCGGTAAAATGCCTGCGCATACATCCGGGCTGTATTGCCAATATCGCCCCGTTTGGCATCCACAATAACCGGGATATGGGAAGGGATAGCCTCGATAGTCTGCTTAAGTACTCTCCATCCGTCGGCGCCCATTGCCTCGTAGAAGGCGGTATTTGGCTTGTAAGCGCACACCAAATCTGCCGTTGCTTCAATGATCGCCCTGTTGAAACCCAGGACTGGATTGTCTGAGTTGAGTAAGTGCTTTGGCAGCCGTGAGATGTCAGTGTCTAGCCCAACACACAACAGACTGTCATTCTTCTCACTGGCCGCCAAAAGCTTTTCCGTGAATCTCATCTTTCCATCTCTTAATCCTAAGATATTGATTTATTTTTAAAAACCAACCTATTTGCTGTACTTTGCCATACTAACTTCGTCGAGATGTGGTATGAGTTACTGAAAGAGAAGTTATCGGCCCTATTGCATCTCCCGGTGAACTTTGTGCTTGATTTCACAAAACTCACGTTCGTCTTTCACTTCTGCCCTCCCATCTCTCTTCTACATCATCTCCACCGGATCAACGTCTATAGTCATTCTCACCCCTCTTTTCCCTTTCAATTTCTGAGTGCACTGCTGAACAAGTTCGCGGAGAGCCTTGGATGATTTGCCTTTAAGGAGAATCTGGCAACGAAAGGCACCTTTTATAATGCTTACTAGTCTGCTCCAGGGCGGATAGTTCAACTCTCTTCGATCAGCAAGTTCTCGACGAGCAAATTTATCGAAGTCGAAGTTTTTAAAGCACCTAATGGTCCAATCCCCCGAAGAGTACGTCTGCACAACTATCTCCCCCTCTGTTAGCTGAGAGGCCAACTGAGTCAGCAGGTGGAATGTCTTTTCGCCGGCCCGGAAATC
>MVCY01000031.1 GCA_002049985.1 Candidatus Latescibacteria bacterium 4484_181 | reverse complement strand
ACCATTCACACCCCTCTTACCAAAGAGACCAGACACCTCATATCCGATGCCGAGCTGGATAGGTGCAAAAAGGGCGTGAGGATAATCAATTGTGCCCGCGGAGGAATAGTGGATGAAGCAGCCCTACTTAGAGCGCTGGAGAAGGGAAAGGTCGCAGGAGCCGCCCTGGATGTGTTCGAGAAAGAACCCCCTGAGGATAACCCTCTAATAAACCAGGAGAAGGTGATTTGCACCCCTCACCTGGGTGCCTCGACCCGTGAGGCCCAGGCCAATGTCGCCCTTCAGATTGCCGAGCAGATAGCCGACGCTCTGATAAGAGATAACATCCGCAATGCCCTGAACCTCCCCTCTGTGGAACCCAGCGTCTATCAAACTCTTCAACCCTATCTGCTTCTGAGCGAAAAGATCGGCTCCCTTCATGCTCAGCTATCCGAAGGGCACCTTCAGAAGATATCCGTGGAATACTGCGGCGATGTCCTAAGCTATCCTATCTCACCTCTTACTTCCTCTATCTTGAAAGGCATATTTCAAGACATCGGAGAGGGAACCGTCAATTTAGTGAATGCCCCTGTAATTGCCGAAGAGAGAGGGGTGAGAATAGAAGAGATTAGATCCAGCGAACACAAAGACTTCTCTAATCTTATTACTGTGAGATGTGTGACTGATATGGGGAGACACCTGATTTCTGGGACCGTCTTCGGCAAAAGCAACCTTAGGATTGTTGGGATGGATGGATATGATTTTGACGCCTGGCTCCAGGGCAATATGCTTATCTGCGCCAACCTGGATGTCCCAGGGATTATCGGGAGGATAGGTACCATTCTGGGCAATGCAGGCATTAACATCGCCCGGATGTCCTGGGCCAGAGAGGAAGACGGCCAGAAGGCAATGACAATGTTGAATGTCAGATGCATCAGCTCTTCATCATCTTCATTGCGGCTGTTTTAGTCAATAACTTCGTGCTGGTGAGGTTTCTGGGGATATGCCCATTTTTGGGAGTTTCCAAGCGCATTGATACCGCAGTGGGTATGGGTATGGCCGTGATCTTTGTTATGAGCCTCGCCTCAGTGGGAACTCATTTGGTCTATTCGTTCATCTTAGTGCCCCATAATTTGCAGATTTTAGAGTATGCGGCTTTTGTTCTGGTTATCGCCTCTTTGGTGCAGTTTGTGGAAACAGTGCTTCGGAAAACGATCCCTGCTCTTTATCAGGCCTTAGGGATATACCTGCCTTTAATCACCACCAATTGCGCAATTTTAGGATTGGCGCTGCTGAACGTGATCAAAGGCTATAACCTAATCCAAAGTCTGGTGTTTGCAATAGGCGCAGGAGCGGGATTCACTCTGGCCTTGATGATAATGGCCGGAATAAGGGAACGACTGGAGTTGTCAGATATCCCCCAATCCTTGCGTGGTATCCCCATAGCCCTGATTGTCGCCGGGATTCTCTCTATGGCCTTTCTCGGATTCTCTGGACTGGTCAAACTGTAGCTTGTAGGGAAATATGGAGAGCATATTTCTGCCTTCCATCTTATGGTTAGCAGCTCTGGGGGGACTGTTTGGGGTGATTTTAGCCTGGGCCTCCCGGAGGTTTGCTGTGGAAGAGGACCCCCGGGTGGACAGAGTTCTGGAGATGCTCCCCGGGGCAAACTGCGGCGGCTGTGGCTACCCTAGCTGTCGTGAATTTGCTCAAGCAATAGTGGAAGGGAAAACTACGCCCGGAGCTTGTGTGGCATCCAATAGCGAGATGGTTCTGAAAATCTCCAGGCTCGTGGGATTGAAGGTAGAGGAGCAGCGGACCCCAATGGTCGCGGTTGTCCACTGCCAGGGAGGGAAGAAACAGACAACAGAGCTTTTCGATTATGAGGGCATTGAAGATTGCCGAGCAGCTGTACTGCTGTTCGAGGGTTCTAAAGGGTGCGTTTACGGTTGTCTGGGCTTGGGTTCCTGCGTGAATGCCTGCCCCTTTGGAGCCATTAGCATGGGCAGTAATGGCCTCCCGGTGGTTGATGACAACCTGTGCACCGGCTGCGGTATCTGTGTAACTGTCTGCCCAAAAGGAATTATAGAACTGATCCCAAAAGAGCAGAAGATATACTTGGCGTGTTCTTCGCATGACCGGGGACGAAAGGTGAAAGATGTATGTACCGTAGGCTGCGTTGGATGTGGTATCTGCGCAAAGGTAACCCCTGAGGATGGCATCCAAATGAGAGATAACCTCCCGGAGATCGACTATCAGAAGAATCCCAATCTTGTGCTGGCCGTGCACAAATGTCCTCAACACTGTTTTGTTGATAAGGTTAAAGTGCGAGCAAAAGTGGCCATAGGAACAGATTGCAATGGTTGCGGACAGTGTAAGCAACTGTGCCCAATGGGAGCCATTGACGGGGAGCCTGGAGAAAGACACACGGTGATCAGAGAAAAGTGTGTTGGCTGCGGTATCTGTGATATGCCCTTCCTGGACCACCTGGAGGAGATGCGCTGGAGGATTATCCGATCTCTGGTTGCAGTGGTGGTGGCTGCGCTGGTCTGTTTCTTCTTCTCCGGCCAACTACTGGATTTCCTGACCCGACCGGCAGTCTCTCTACACCCTGCCCCGAAGATCATCTTTCTCTCCCCAATTGGTATGTTCACTGTGCGTTTGACTGCCTCGGTGGTAGCAGGGGTCGTCCTCAGCCTTCCTTTCATTCTCTATCAGGTCTGGTGTTTTATAGCGCCGGGACTCCTAGAGAAAGAGCGGAGATACCTACCAAAGGTGCTTCTTTACTCTTCATTATGTTTTCTGGCAGGTGCCGCCGTGGCCTATTTTGTGGTGGTGCCCATGGCGCTGCGCTTCCTCATCGGGATGGCTACCCCTGAGATCCAACCACAATTTGACATCGGCAGGTACATAGGTTTTGTCCTGAAACTTACCATGGCCTTCGGGCTTGTCTTCGAATTGCCAGTCTTTTCGTACTTTCTAACCCAAATGGGCATACTCACCCCACAATTTTTGAGGAGAAAAAGGCCCTACGCCATAGTGCTTATCTTCCTGACTGCTGCTATCCTAACCCCTCCGGATATCTTCTCTCAAATATTGATGGCCCTACCTCTGATTTTGCTGTACGAGATATCGATCTGGATATCCAGCCTGGTGGAAAGGGGGAAGGCGGCGTCATAAACACTGATATGTATAGACAATACATGCAATATTTCCACTTGAAATACTGGAGATGACCAAAGTCTGCTGTGTCAATCGGTATCCCTGGAGGACGTGAGGCAGAAAAACGTGAAAATGATTTCAATGTTGGTCTCCAAACGAATTTGGCCACGAGCCGCGCATTGGGCCAGGACGCGGCGCAGACACTCTCTCTGGAGTCTCTACCTGTGTCTAAGAATCAGCCTAAGTCAATATGGAAAAGATATGGACTATCATAGAGATTCTCAACTGGACGACTGACTATCTGGCTGGCAAAGGGTTTGAGCATCCTCGACTCAACGCTGAGCTCTTGCTTGGTTACAGTCTGGGACTGCGGCGCATAGAGTTGTATCTCCAATACGACCGGCCGCTGCTCCCGGAGGAATTAGGTCGGTTTAAAACCGCCCTGAAAAAGAGGCTGAGATATACTCCGATTCAGTACATCACTGGTGAAACAGAATTTATGTCGCTTCCTTTCGTAGTGAGCCCTTCGGTCTGTATTCCCCGACCGGAGACAGAAACCCTGGTGGAGACGGTGGCCCGGAGGCTGAAAGGAGACCAGAGCACACTGACGGTTGCTGACATAGGCACAGGCTCTGGCAATATTGCCGTAAGTCTGGCCCGACAGATTGAAAATGTCTACATCTACGCCATAGATATATCTCCCCAGGCCCTGGAGATTGCCAAGGAGAATGCCATTCTCAATAAGGTAGAGAAGAAGATAGAATTTATCCAGGGTGATTTGCTTTCTCCGCTTGGTGCTCTATCCGGTAGGTTAGACGCTGTAGTTTCCAATCCCCCTTATGTGAAACACGGCGAATTAGACTTCCTGCCTAAGGAGGTGAGAGACTACGAACCGATTGATGGCTTAGATGGAGGTCAGGATGGGCTTAAGTTCCATCGACTGATTGTCTGGCAAGCTGCTCCTTTACTCAAGAAACACGCATTATTGGCCTTAGAAGTAGGTGATGGGCAGGCAGACCAGGTCTGCCAGATTATTGAGAAAATTCATTCTTTCCGGAAGATCGAAAAGATCGAAGACTTGAATAGAATAGAGCGGGTTGTGCTAGCAGAGAAAGCTCCAGATGGAATTTACTATGGAGATCAAACTGAGCGGGAGAACTGAGTGGAGAAATTTATCATAGAAGGCGGAAACAGACTTTCAGGTAGGGTCAAAATCAGTGGCGCCAAGAATGCTGCCCTACCGATTATGGCGGCGACGCTTTTGGGGGCGGGGACGAGCCGGCTGGAGAATATGCCCGACTTGCGGGACATAACCACAATGGCTAATATTCTCAGGATAATCGGGGCAAAGGTCTACCGGCAGCAACATACCTTAACCATCGACACAGACTCCTGTGATCATCCAGTGGCCCCCTACGAGCTGGTAAGCACAATGAGAGCTTCTTTTTGCGTCCTCGGTCCCCTGCTGGGGAGATTCGGGCGGGCGAGGGTATCCCTGCCAGGGGGTTGTGTCATAGGGCTCCGCCCTGTAGACCGGCATATCAAGGGCATAAAAGCTCTGGGAGCCCAGATCGACATGGACCAGGGTTATGTGGTAGCCACAGCCAGCAGGCTCAGAGGTGCCAAAATAAATTTTGACATAAAAACGGTGACCGGTACAGAGAATGTGATGATGGCCGCCACCACTGCCCAGGGGACGACAGTGATTGAAAATGCCGCCAAAGAGCCAGAGGTAGTCGCCCTGGCACATTTTCTGCGGAAAATGGGCGCCCATATCGAAGGGGCAGGTACAGACAAGATTGAGATTGAAGGTATAGACGTTCTCTGCCCAGCAGATGCCACCATTATCCCAGATCGGATTGAAACTGCCACCTTTTTGATTGCAGGGATGATCACCAGAGGCAAGGTGACCACAGAGGGCTGCTCTCCTAGCCATCTGTCTGCTGTGTTAGAGAAGCTGCAGGAGTGCGGGGCTAAAATTCATCTGACAGACCAAACTATAGAGCTTGATGCGCCAGAAAGGATTGAGGCAGCTGATCTTGTTGCTGCCCCGTATCCCGGCTATCCTACCGATCTTCAGCCGCTGCACACCGCATTGGTCTCTCTGGCCTCCGGTTCCAGTGTGATCACTGATACCGTACACCCGGACAGGTTTACCCATGTACCTGAGCTTAGACGACTGGGGGCGGAAATTGCTTTAGAAGACCGGGTGGCCGTGGTGAAAGGGGTGAAGAGTCTGAAGGGCGCACCTGTGATGGCGTCTGACATCAGGGCCGGCGCCGCTTTGGTGGCAGCCGCCCTGGCCGCCCAAGGTGAAACCTCTGTCTCACGCATATATCACATCGACCGGGGCTATGAAAAATTGGAGGAGAAACTGTCGGCATTAGGAGCCCAGATAAGGCGCGCAAAAACAGACAATCAATAGCGCCCAAATTGCCCCAAACCGCATTTTTCCACAGAATCTGCTCACTCCCCACTTATCTCCCTGGGAGGGCTCTTCAGAGCCCATACAGGCGATGTGGGATTTGTTAAGAGACCGGCTGGCCCTCACTGAAGTCTAGATTAAGTGTTTGATATTCTTGATCCTGTTCTTTAGCATTCTCGTGCAATTTTCCTGGCTTCCTTCTCTTGCCTAAGGGGGCAAAAATCGCATCGAGGCGCAAAAGAGCTCCTCGCAGCGCTATCTTACATCTGTTCACGCATTTTATGAGGAAAGGAGGTGAGACTGGTATATTAATGAGAATGACATCTTCTTCAATATGCCGGTGTTTGAGATGAAAAAAGCAGTGGCTCTGTTATTGGCTCTTGCCTTCATGGTTTGGTTCAGCAGATTGGCTTCCGCTCATGTGGGGACCACCATATATGTGCAGAATGTCGATCCTGGTGCGATCACTATCGATGGGCTCAACGACGACTGGCTGTCCGCAGGCTATGAGGTGACCTTTACCCAGGATGATATGGAGGATGTCCTGGGCGGTGAGATGCAGCCCCTGGACGACTTCTCCTGCGTGGGATATTGCGGTTGGTCTCTGCCGCCTGACAATATGCTCTACTGGTTCATTGGGGTTACCGATGACATCCACAATGCTGATACTCCCAGCGATGGTGCCCGTTACAGGGACGACTGTATTGCGATGGGTATAGATGCCGATCACTCCGGAGGAAATTACCGCCAGGGAACCCACGGAGAACAAGCGCAGGAGCTGGGCTTCCTACCCGACCCGTCTCCCGGTTTGGTTCAGTGCTATCACTGGGGCGACCCGGCCCTTCAGTGGATCGTTCGGGAACCCTATTGCTATGTGGCCTTCTACATCGATGATTTGCCAAATTACAACTTTGAGGGCAAGATGGCCATCTGGGACAGGGCAGATGTAGCAGGTCCTGAGGCCAGCCAGCGGCACATCCTGACGGCTGGTGAGACTATAGGCTGGGTGATCTGTATCGATGATGTTGATGAGAGGCCCGACACCAGAGACTGCCAGCCTGGCCTGCAAGGCTCAGAAGGCGGACGTTCCTGGACAGACGCCAGCCAGTTCAACGATGCGGTCCTGCTGAGCCCAACACCAGTTGAACCATCAACATGGGGTGGGATAAAGGCTCTGTTCGAATAAGATTACGTGTTATCGAGTTTTAGATACTAGCTGCGGCCAGGGTTTTGGAGTTTTCGACTCCGTGTCTTTTGTTGAAGCTGGGGTTGGAAAGGCGAACTGTTTGGAATTCCAGAGCGCAGAAAAAACAGATAGTTCGCTCAGCAGGCCAAAAATCCATATGATGAATCCAGGATGAGAATATCTTGCGCAAGCATCGTTGAACAAAAAACGAAAAGCTAACTAATCTTCTTAATAAGAAGGAGGGGAAAACGATGTCTGTGAAAAGGATTGTCTGGATTGGAGGGTTTTGTCTCGTATTAGCAGTTACGGGAGTCGTATTGACGTCCGCCCGAAATGTGGCTCCCGATGCTGTAACTAAGGCCACAGAAGGGTATAACGTCTACCGTGGAGAATTGGCCTATTTGACTGACGGTAAATATCCCGGCAACAGCGATAACCCCGGGGTTTTTCAATGGGAGAACAAGGGTATCCTTGTCTTTGAACTTCCAGAGCCTGTAGCCATTGCGGAGGTGCGCATCTATGTCGGAGAAAATCCCGCTTCATTTATCGTCACTCTCTTCCTGGGAGCAAAACTGGGGGCAGACGGCCAATCACGCGATCCAGAGGGAGAGCAGAAAGGGTGCATTGAGAACTATGACTTCGTTACCCATCAGTGGGTGAGCTTTAGACCTGACGCCCCTGTGATCGCTGATTATGTCCAGATCGAAACAATAGGAGGGCCAGAGATATACGAAGTTGAGATCTTGACCGAAGACGGCAATGCTGTACAACCCTCGTCCTGGGGCTTCATAAAGTCCCGATTTTTTCACTAACCCGTAAACCCGATAAGTGAAGGAGATTGCCATGAGCAAGGGCCTGAAGAGACGCTGGTTGTGGTTTACCATCGGATTAGGGTTGATTCTATTGCTTCTTGTAGATATATGGCAGGCCGACCGTGCCCGTGTGGCCCGGCCCTTTCTTCCAAAAGGCGTAGTAGCCGCCCCTGGGGCGAAATCTGTGGTGGCTATCGTCGGCTCGGATGATCCAGACCTCTCCTCCCCTGCTCCACTTACTGTGAGTCAAGAGTATGTCGATAATCCGCACAATGATGTGGAAGCCCGGTTGAGCAAAGAACAGATTGAGCAGATGGTTTACAAAGCGCTAAATCTGGACACATCCGAGCGCTCCATCCGCAATGTGGTGGAGCCGGGTGACTGGGTGGTTGTCAAACCCAACATAGTCACCTGTCCAGATGGGAAAAACATCCATACCGCATGGGGACAACGTGGCTGGAGCAGAGGAACCAACCGGGGGCAGGATCATTGGGGACAGACAACCGACTTGCGCGTGGTGCGGGCAGTGATCAAATACCTGATCGAAGAGGAGGGAGATGCCCGTCGGATCACCATCGCTGAAGGTGGCGCTGAGTGGACCAAGTTGGGTGAAAGCAATACCAACCCTGACCAGGAGCACGACGGCTGGACAGTGCACTGGCCTCCATTTGACAGTCTAAGCTACATAGATATCATCAATGAGTTCAAGGATAACGACAAGGGCATTCAGGTGGACATTGTAGATTTGAACTACGATGACTATCTGGATAAGGATGGGAATTCTTATCCTTGGACAAACCATAACCCCGCAGGTGATCCTATCCCCGTGCCTGACCCAAATGGCACCGGGGTGACCTGGTTCCAAAGACCGGAGGGATACTATGTCTCTAAGACTCTCTGGGAGTGTGATAAGCTCATAAATATTCCAGCGATGAAAACCCACGACATCCCAGGGGAAACAACCATCTTCAAACAGTATGTTGGCACCTATATGCACAACGCCTATGAGGCTACCTGGGGCAAAATGGGTTTACATCGTTATGCAGGGAACGAGAAAGTCCCCAATGGTTTCGTGGACCTGTTTTCCTATCGGCCCACTGATTATGCTGTGGTGGAGGGAATCTGGGGAGTTGAAGGCAATGGCCCCCAGACCGGTGATGATGTGAAGCTGAATGTGATTGTGGCTGGGGGAGATCCTGTGGCCACTGAGGCGGTAACAGCTCAGATCATGGGATTCAATCCCTACGACATCTACCACCTACACTTGGCTGCGGCCAAGGGCTTCGGCACCTGGGACATAAATCAAATCGAGGTGGTAGGACGGTCCATCGAGGAGGTGCGACGGCCTTTCCGTAAACCAGAGAATTGGCTCACCGGCCCGATGGGCATCACACGCTGGCTGGTGAATGGGCCCTACGAAGAGGCTTCGATGGATACGGACTATCTGGATGGAGAAGCGACAGTTCGTCCCAAAGAGGGAGATGAACACAATGGCCACATCTGGCGGGTGGCGCAGTGCGAACTCAATGACCGGTCCACACTATACCTGGCCGAAGGAAGCGACCTGGTCACCTATGCCTTCACCTGGGTAGAGTGCAACGAGGAAATGGCAGCTTATCTGGTTGCCGAGGCTGATGATAAGATCAAAGTTTGGCTTAACGGAGAGCCAGTGGTGGATAGGGGGAA
>MVCY01000030.1 GCA_002049985.1 Candidatus Latescibacteria bacterium 4484_181 | reverse complement strand
AAACTCGGCTTTCGGTGAAGAAAAGGTTTCAGAAGGCATAGAGGGCCAGAGATAGATCTATGAATTATACCTGAACCTTAGATCTCAGTAGATTCCTGGAGTTCTAAAATAATTCTTTGCAGGCAGATAACTAACCGCTATTGCCAAAGTATACTGGGATTAATGCAAAAGCGAAGGTTTAATTGTGTTAAACTGTTTTTGTGAATCCTGCGGCCGGTTGCATTTTTAGATATGGAGGTTTTTGCAAAAAGTATCTGGAGAGAGACAACAAAGCGGCAACCAGAATTCTAACAACAGGAGGGAGACTATGTAGTGGGGTTTTCAGGACTTACTATGCTATTGGAGAATAGTCTGATAGTAAGCGACTAAGCGGTTCTCTAGTAAAGGAGGTTGTAAATGACCACTACTAAGAAGGATTTAACCCAAAGGGTGAGCAGCATTACAGGGAGAAAAAAGAGCGATGTTGCCCCAGTGGTAGACGCATTATTCACCGCTATGCGGGAGACCATGAGTGAGGGCAATAGGATTGAGATAAGGGGCTTTGGCGTTTTTGAGGTGAAGAATACCAAGCCCAAACCGGCAGCGAGGAACCCCAGAACCGGTGAGATTATTTATGTTCCTGCCCGGAGAAAGACCCATTTCAAACCAGGAAAACTGCTCAAGCAGGTTCTTCACCAACCAATAGAATGATTTGATCAAAACCAGCACAAGTCCTGTGCTTCTGAGAAGGTGCACTTTTGATTTCAGGGTGCACCTTCTTTCTATCAAGATGTACGCGCTTGAGGCAGATAGACTCTTATTCTGGTGACCAAATGACGGAGTGTTTTTACCGAGGATGGGAGCTCAGAATTCTCTCATTCTGAGCCCTACCCCCGCCCCGGGGCCAAGTGAAGGGGCAGCGAAGAACCCATTCTAACGAATTTCCAGGAATTGTGAGGCATAGACTTATCTCTGCGGCTGGTCTGCTTTAACGGGATAACCCTCGCTGAATCAAGGCTTGGGAGCATTGGTTTAATCCCTTGTTTGATTTCACACAACCACAAAAATGCTTGCTTCTGGGTAGGCATTTTGTTATATTGTTAGAATTGAAAAAAAACCGGGAAACTTAGGGCTACAAATATGCGCATCTCGATAGACAAGCAACGGTGTAAAGGATGTGGGCTTTGCGTTGCTTTCTGCCCTTTGGGGCTAATTTCTATTTCTGTGGAGCTTAACTCGAGGGGATACCATCCAGCGGTGATCGACGATGAGAGCAAGTGCCGCGGCTGTCAGAATTGTGCACTGATCTGTCCTGATCTGGCCATCACCATTGAGCAGTAAAGGAGGAAACCGCTTGGGTAGCAGAATGTTGATGAAGGGCAACGAGGCAGTGGGTGAGGCAGCCATTCGCTCCGGCTGTCGTTATTATTTTGGGTATCCTATAACACCCCAGAACGAGCTTACTGCCTATATGGCTAAGAGGATGCCTGAGGTGGGGGGAACATTCATCCAAGCCGAAAGCGAGATTGCAGCCATAAATATGGTCTATGGCGCCGCCGCTGCTGGCCAGCGGGCAATGACCTCCTCTTCAGGCCCAGGTATCAGCCTCAAACAAGAGGGCATCTCTTATCTAGCCGGCGCAGAACTCCCCTGCTTCTTTGTGAATGTTGTCCGGGGTGGTCCTGGATTGGGAAACATCGCCCCGGCACAGTCCGACTATTTTCAGGCTACGCGGGGGGGAGGACACGGTGACTACAGAGTGATTGTGCTTGCTCCCAACGGTGTTCAGGAGATGGCTGACCTCACTATGTTGGGATTTCATCTGGCGGACAAATATCGCAACCCAGCTATGGTCTTAGCCGACGGCATTCTGGGACAGATGCTTGAGCCTATGGAATTTAGGAGACCAGATTTTCCTCCCCTGCCTCCAAAGGACTGGGCAGTGGGGAATATGGAAAATCGGACCTCTCGGTTGGTGAGTTCACTGTTTCTTGGAGAAGGCGAGCTGGAGAAGCACAATCTGGACCTCCAGAAAAAGTATGATAAGATCCAGGCCGAAGAGGTGCGCTGGGAAGGACTTATGCTGGAGGATGCCAAAGTGGCCCTGGTTGCATATGGCACCAGCGCTCGCATAGCCCGGGGGGCAGTTATCCAAGGCCGAGCCCAAGGTCTGAAAGTTGGCCTTTGCCGCCCCATCACCGTCTGGCCCTTCCCCTCTCAGATTGTAGGTCAGATTTCAGAAAATGTGAAAAACATCCTGGTGGTGGAAATGAGCATGGGACAAATGGTAGAGGATGTCAGGCTGGCGGTAGAGGGTAGGTGTGAGGTTCACTTCTACGGCAGCACGGGTGGGGGAATCCCCGCCGCAGAGGAGATACTGGAAAGGGTGAAACGGCTTATTTAATCGAATGAGGAGAGGACCGATGGCAAAGGCGTTCAGCAGACCAGCGACCTTTCGAGATGTGTCTACTAACTACTGTCCCGGCTGTGGGCACGGGATAATCCAGCGCCTAGTGGCCGAGGTGGTGGACGAAATGGGGATCAGGGAGCGAACGATAGGTCTTCCGCCGGTGGGCTGTGCCGTCTACCTGGACCTTTATCTGGATTTTGATATGGTTCAGCCGGCTCACGGCCGAACCCCGGCGGTGGCTACCGGTTTGAAACGTGCCCTGCCCGACCATATTATCATTGGCTACGAAGGCGATGGCGGTCTGGCTGCCATCGGAACTGCTGAAGTGATTCACGCCGCCAACCGTGGTGAAAATATCACTATGATCTTCGTCAATAATGCTGTTTACGGAATGACCGGAGGCCAGATGGCACCAACGACCCTGGTCGATCAGAAGACGGCCACCACCCCTCTGGGGAGAAACCCCGAGAGAGACGGCTATCCGCTGCGTCTGTGTGAGCTCCTGGCCACTTTGGACGGTGCTGCCTACCTGGTGCGAACTACGGTGAGTTCTCCAGCAAATGTGAGAAAGACCAAAAAAGCCATCCGCAAGGCAATTGAAGTTCAGATGGGGAAGTTGGGTTTCTCGATGGTAGAGGTGCTCTCGCCCTGTCCAACCAACTGGGGTCTGAATCCGGTGGACGCAATGAAGTGGATTGAAGAGAAGATGATCTCTTACTTCCCCCTGGGGGAGTTTAAAACCCCAGAGGATAAGAATGAAGTCTTGATTGACGACACCCCAAAAAGAGAGCCAAAAACTAAGTGAGCAATTCCTAATGTCCAAGGTCAAGGAAATTCTGCGAAGAAAGAGGGAGAGAGAGAAAAAACTACAGGCTTCATTAGATTCAATTGTAGGTCAATTGAGAAACATCGGTGCATTAAAAATTATCCTTTTTGGCTCACTTGCTGAGGGAAATATAGACGTATATAGTGATTTGGATTTGCTTGTAATTATGCCGTCTACAATGAGTGGGAAAGAATGGATGAAGTTGGTTTATGGGGCCGTGGAACGAGAAATTGCCTCTGACATTATTGTCTATAACTTGAAAGAGTTCAAAGAGAAACTTCCAATAAGTAGCTTCTTACAGATGATAGTAAACTCAGGAAGAGTCGTTTATGAAAAGAGCATATGAAGAGGAATCCATAAGGTGGTTCACCCAGGCAACGGACGAGTTTGAAGATGCAGACGAGTTGAGAAAGAGAGGAAGATTCTATCTTGCCCTTTTCCATTTCCAACAGGCGACAGAGAAAGCTCTTAAAGCATATCTTTACCTGAAAGTCAAATCTGTCGAGGTCTTTTATACTCATTCTATAGGTGAGTTATCGAAGATGGCACTTGAAATTGACCCGGATTTTGAACAGATCGTGCCTGCCAAGAAACTGGACAGGTACTACATTCCCACCCGCTATCCCAATGGACTTCCTGGAGGCGTGCCTTCACAATATTTTGATGATCCCCAGGAAGCTGAGGAGGCAATGCATCTTGCTAAAAGTGCCATTGATTTAGTTGAAAGGAAGATAAAGGAGACAAAACCATAACCATTTCATTCATAGTATATTAGCGAGAAAACTGAGCGAGGCAATCTTCGCCGTAGATTTGGAAGATATTGGTTATGCCAGGGTGTTCCGGGAACATAAGGATATGAGCATATTTTCCTCAGAAATGCTCGACTTTGGGGTCAAAAAAATACAGTTGAGGAATGTAATCTACCGCCTCCCTATGTGCAACGCAGAGCTAGGTTTGAACAGCGGAAAAGGCGACCCGGTGATTGTCTAATCTGAGGTCTTCAAGTTCTCAACACTTAGCAGAGTTCTATCATTATGGAGACTAAACTGATCATCGCAGGTCACGGCGGCCAGGGGGTTGTCCTGATGGGAACCCTTCTGGCCCACGCCGGAATGGAAGAAGGGAAACATGTTACCTTCTTCCCATCTTATGGACCGGCGATGCGAGGGGGGACTGCTAATTGCTCTGTCGTCATCTCCTCTGAGGAAGTTGCCTCCCCGGTAGTGGCCCGGCCGGATATCTTGGTGGCAATGAACGAACCGTCACTGGTAAAGTTCGAACCTCAGATTGTTTCTCGGGGCAAGGTCTTTGTCAACCAGTCATTAGTTTCATATGCCCCTGAGCGCAGTGATCTGGAGGTATTCAGAGTCCAGGCCACTGAACTTGCCAGCCAGCTGGGAGATCTGCGGGTGGCAAATATGGTTATGCTGGGTTTTCTAGTTGGAAAGACCGAGATTGTCGCCCTGCCTACAGTTATTCAGAGCCTTAAATCTGTGTTACCCCGGAGGCGATGGGGGTTGCTGGAACTTAACGAAAAAGCCCTCCAGAAGGGAAAACAGCTTTCACGAAACCTCATCTGAGAACCCTGAAGATATGAGCGATTTGAGAGGGAGAATAGAGGAGGTTCTGCCGTTAGTATCCAAACCAGCAAGGTATCTGGGCAATGAGTTAAACGTCATCCGCAAGAATCACTCTCTGATGAAGACCAAGCTGGTGCTGGCTTTCCCAGATGTGTACGAGATTGGCCAATCCTATACCGGTTTTCATATTCTTTACCATGTCGTTAACAGACGGCCGGATGTGGTGGCTGAAAGGACATTTGCCCCCTGGCCAGATATGGAAAGGCTCATGCGGCAGAAGGCAATTCCGCTATTCTCTCTAGAATCAGCTACTCCGCTTCGTGATTTCGACGCGCTGGGGTTCACCCTTCAGCACGAATTGAATTACACTAATGTTCTTAATATGCTGGATATGGCGGGGATACCCTTGTGGGCAAAGCAGAGGGGTGAGCAGGACCCTCTGGTCTTAGGGGGTGGGCCTTGTGCTTTTAATCCAGAACCTTTGGCAGATTTTTTCGATGCCTTTGTCATCGGTGATGGCGAAGAGGTAATAGGAGAAATCATCGACTCGCTCGAGACAACCAAAGGGGCAGGAAGACCTGAGAGACTCAAGCAACTGGCAGCAATAGAAGGGGTGTATGTCCCCTCTCTTTATCGGGCAGATTACAACAATGAAGGTAGCTTCAAGGGGATTTTTCCTATCGTTCCCGCCGCCCCTGAGCAGATCTCGGCCAGAGTTGCCGATCTGAAGAACGAGAATTATCCCTCCCGCCCTCTGGTGCCTCTGACCCAGATCACTCACGACCGCCTGTCGGTGGAGATTATGAGGGGGTGTACCCGTGGATGCCGTTTCTGTAGTGCGGGAATGACCTATCGGCCGGTGCGAGAGAGACCGGTGGCCGACCTGGTAGAACAGATCAGGCAGGGGATCGACGCCTCTGGCTGGGAGGAGGTGTCATTGCTATCGCTTTCTACATCTGATTACGGCGGGCTGGAGGAGCTTCTCTCCCAGCTCAGCTCTTTGCTGGTTTCCAGGAAATTGACCCTCTCACTTCCCTCTATCCGGATGGACAATTTTACCCTGAAGCTGGCCCAGTCGATTCAGGGGATTCGCAAGGCCGGCCTCACTTTCGCCCCTGAGGCTGGAACTCAGAGGCTGAGAGAGGTGATCAACAAGAACCTGGATGAAAAAGAGCTTCTGGAGACCATCAAAACTGCTTACTCCGCAGGCTGGGGGGCGGTCAAACTCTATTTTATGATCGGTCTTCCCACCGAGACCTATGAAGACTTAGATGGAATAGTGGAGCTGGTCAGAAAGATCGTATACATCGGCAGACGTCACCGAGGGAAAGGACTACATCTCAGTATCTCTCCCTTTTCTCCAAAACCCCACACCCCTTTCCAGTGGGATGCTCAGGACAACCTCGAGCAGCTCAGGAAAAAGTCTTACTACCTGCGAGACCGTATCCGCTGGAAGAATGTGCGACTGAAATGGAGAGAACCAGAGGTCTCCTTCATAGAGGCGGTTTTTGCACGAGGAGGCAGAAGAATGTCCCAGGTTTTGTGGGAGGCATGGAAGCATGGGGCCAAGTTCGACGCCTGGACTGATTCCTTCGATTTCCAGCGCTGGATGGAGGCCTTTCAAAAAGCAGGTATTGACCCTCGCAGGGAAGTGGAAGCAAGGCCATTTGACGCGCCATTGCCTTGGGACCATATCTCTCCAGGAGTGACAAAGGAGTTCCTGAAGAAGGAGCGAGAAAAGGCCTCCATTCCGGAGCAGACTCCCGACTGTCGGACCGGCTGTGTGGGATGCGGGCTTCCTATCCAATTAAGAGAGAAGCAGAGGCTTGTTTCTACCTCTCAGGGGACAACCGAGAGCCCTGGCACGCGAGAGCAGGCAAAAGAGGCTGCACTGTTTGGACGGAGGAGAAAGAGGAAAACGAGCTTTGTCCAGGTAGCCAAAACCAGAGTGAGACTCAAATATGCTAAGAGACAGCAACTGAAGTTCCTGGGGCATCTGGATTTGGTGGAGGTGTTCCATCGAGCTGTGAGGATGGCCCAAATTCCTATTGATTACTCTCGGGGGTTTCACCCACGTCCC
>MVCY01000100.1 GCA_002049985.1 Candidatus Latescibacteria bacterium 4484_181 | reverse complement strand
TTAGCTACCGCCGAAACAGGCAAGAAGGTCTTCGATCTGGCGGTAGGGAAGATCAGTGAATTCATTAAGGAGCTTGTCAGTTAATCTAATCCTCCCGCAGGTTCCGAGCCTGCGGGAGGATACTACAAAGGAGGAAAGACGCCATGAAACCATCCATAACGCTTGTTCCCTTTGCCTATCATAACGCTTGTTCCCTTTGCCTATCCTGACTACCCGCAGGATGTAGTTCAGAGGTTCATAGAGTCATCCTCAAAGATGATCGGTAGCCTTGACGTCACACTCACGGTAACGGCTCCAGTGGTGGTTGCCGATGATGCCGAGGAGGTACGGAGGCAAATTCGGGATGCCGACAGCGATCTGATTGTAGCACTTCTGGTTACCTGGGTAGAAGCTCCCAATTTGGTAGCAACGTTGCGGGATTTTTTCGGCCGGCCACTGCTTCTATGGAGCCATACCACCTACCGAGAGGGCGACGAGATCATTACCTTGGGTCCAATCCCTGCGGCCGGGGTGATCCGCGAGACCCTGGAAGAAATGGAAGTGCGATTTAAGTTCATCTATGGCCCACCCGACTCGGCTGCGGTTGGGGAACAGATCGCCTCATCTGCCCGGGTTGCCAGTGCAGTGCGAGCCAGAAGTGAGCGATACCAATCTGATCCGTACCATGAAAGTCTATGCCGCGCTGGACCATCTGAGGCAGGAACATAAGCTGGACGCCCTTACGGTGAAGTGCCAGTACGAGATGTCACGGCTGTACAAGCTGGCGCCGTGTATCCCGCTGTCCATGCTGGCTGACCAGATCCCGGCTTCCTGCGAGGGCGATGTGCCGTTGATCCTTTCCCAGCTTATACTTCATTATTTGAGTGACGGGCAGGTGACCGGTTATGGAGATGTTCACGATGTGACAGAAGATGGGATAATCTTTGCAGCTTGTGGATTTGCACCACTATCGCTTTTGGACGGCAAGCCGGAGGTCCATGCCCATACTGCTTTGTACGAAGGGCTTATGACTACCTCGTCGTTCCGGCAGGGGCCGATCACGCTGGCTCGTCTTGCCTCTGACAGGGAAGGCTTTAAAATGCACATAGCCACCGGCCAGGCCCGACCTATGCCTAAATATCATGAGATTGGTTGTCCTCAGTACGCCGGAATGCGCGTGATACTGAATGGGGAAGTGAATGCCTTTATGCAACATCTGGCCAGCCAGCACTATGCAATAGTCTATGGAGACCTCAAAGAAGAAATTGTGGAGCTTTGCCAACAATTATCGATCCGACCTGTAGTGAGCTAATTGAAACTGTTATCACCACACAGGGCTTTGATTCTGCAGGATGTTATCATAGTTTTGTCGCCTTCCTAACACACTGAAGTCTGTAGAGCGTGGACAATCCTGCCAGCCAATAGATTGATCCTGCTATCGGCGAAAACACGATCTGTTGACCTAAAATTGGAATTTAATCAGCATACTCTCATGTTGAGAATATTTACAGGAATGTATGAAACCGGAAGGAGATGGTAATGAACCAGTTACAGAAAGCAGCAAGAGTTGCCGTAGCCAGATGTATGTCGGTCAAATCTGGGGAAACCGTGTTAGTTATCACCGACCAGCCCAGAAGGAAGATCGGATATGCTCTCTGGGAGGAGGCCAAGCGCTCGGGTGCTGAGGCAATACTAACTGAGATTATCCCAAGGAAGATTCACAGTGAAGAGCCGCCGAGGCCTGTAGCCGAGCTAATGAAGAACGCTGATGTGGTCCTGGCTCCTACTACTAAGTCTCTCACCCACACAGATGCCCGCCGGGAAGCTTGCTCCCAAGGTACAAGAATAGCTACTCTTCCCGGCATTACCGAAGAGATAATGACAAGGACCCTTGACGCTGACTACCAGAAAATAGCCGCACGGAGCAGAAAGATTGCTTTGATGTTGACCAAGGCACATCAGGTTCGCCTTACTACTCCTGGCGGCACAGACATCGCTATGTCGGTGGAGGGCAGGAAAGGTTACGCTGACACCGGCCTCTATCACCAAAAGGGCGATTTTGGTAACCTACCTGCTGGAGAGGCCTTTCTGGCGCCAATAGAAGGAAGCAGCCAGGGGACAATTTGGGTGGACGGGGCCATTGCTGATCTGGGAGTTCTCAAAGAGGGTATCCGATTAGTGGTAAAGGACGGCTTTGTGACTGAAATCCTCGGCCGGACTGAGGCTGAGAAGTTAAAGACGCTGCTTTCGCCCTTAGGTAAGCTGGCTTACAACATAGCAGAGCTGGGAATAGGTACCAATGACAAGGCCATTGTTACCGGGAATGTCCTGGAGGACGAGAAGGCTGATTGAGCCTCATAATTGGATAGTCTGTTCGCGACTTGGTCCTACAGAGACAATAGAAATTCTGGTTTGGGTCAGCTCGGCAATTCGCTGCAGGTAAGCTCTGGCAGCTTCAGGAAGCTGCTTCAGGCTCCTTGTTTCTGAAGTTGGACACATCCAACCATTCCAGGTTTCGTAGACTGGCTCACATTGAGACAGCGACTTGGGATCTGCGGGCATATCTTCGATTACTTCGCCCTTGTATCTGTAAGCCGTGCAGATATTGATCGTAGGAAAGGAATCGAGCACGTCAAGCCGGGTTACAGCCAAGCTGGTCAAACCATTAACTCTGCTGGCAAGCCTGACGACCACTGCATCAAACCAGCCGCATCGACGGGGTCGGCCGGTGGTTGCCCCGTACTCCTGGCCGAGTTCCCTTATTCTCTCACCAGCGGCATCCTTCAGTTCTGTGGGAAAAGGACCGTTTCCCACCCTGCTGGTGTATGCTTTAGCCACTCCAATCACCTCGTCAATCTGAGTAGGTCCAATGCCAGAGCCGGTGCAAGCGCTGCCAGCTATAGTGTTTGAGGATGTCACAAAGGGGTAAGTCCCTTGATCCATATCCAGCAGGGTACCCTGTGCTCCTTCAAAAAGCACCGACCGGCCCTGTTTGATCGCCTGGTGGAGAAACACTGAGGTGTCGGTTATGAAAGGGCGAAGCCTTTCTGAGAATCTCCGATATTCCCTGAATACCTTTTCGCCATCTATTGTCTCCCACCCGTATATCTTGGCAAGTATCTCGTTCTTCTCCCGGATATTCTGAATCAGCTTCTCCCGAAAAAGCCCTTCATCCAGCAGATCTGCTGCTCGGATCCCCACCCGGGCTGCTTTATCCGCATAACAAGGGCCAATACCTCTTCCGGTGGTGCCGATCTTCCTCTCCGCTTTGCTCTCTTCTTTAGCCCGATCCAATAGCTTATGGTAAGGCATCACTAAGTGCGCATTCTGACTTATGAGAAGTCTGCCCTCCACAGTGATGCCCTTTCTTCTCAGATTTTCCTTCTCTTCCAGCAGAATTGCAGGGTCTAACACCACTCCGTTTCCAATAACGCATATCTTGTCAGGGTGGATAATACCGGTGGGAATCAGGTGAAAGATAAACTTCTCCTGGCCGATAACCACGGTGTGTCCGGCGTTGGCACCTCCCTGGAAGCGCACCACGATGTCGGCCTCTTCCGTCAGATAGTCCACAATTTTAGCCTTACCCTCGTCTCCCCATTGGGAACCCACCACTACTTTAACCGCCATAGCTCTGCTCCTCACTTAGAATAAGAAACTGAGTCTCAGCAAATTTTATATCTTTTGTCTAACCGCATAGGGTTCAGAGAAGGTACAATTGCGCCGAGTTTTTTTCAACCTCTTATCTGCGTTCTCTGCGTCTCCTTCGCGGTCTTTGCGGTTGGATTACAACCCCCGTGATGCCGCTTTTCTTAGGCCCAGAGAGGAAAGTAGATCACCTGCTCACTGTTGTTACGCGGATCGAGGGCACATAGCGCTTCAGGATACTGCTATTTTCTCAGGGATCGGCCGTGTTGGCCTTCTCGACCAAAAGGAAGCTTATTTACCAAGCCAGCAAGTAGTCCCAAGGCAAGGAAAGCTCCGGGAGGCATAAGCATCATAACTGCTGGCTTGAATCCTTCGCCCAGCGCTTTGACCCCGAATATGGTTCCATTGCCCAGAATCTCTCTGACGCTGCCCAGTATAGTTAGAGACAGAGTGAAACCCAACCCCATTCCCATTCCATCAAGCACAGAATTGAGAACTGGGTTTTTGGAGGCAAACGCCTCTGCCCTTCCCAGGATCTACGCAGAAGGGAGATGATCAGATTGGAACTCACTAACACCGCGGTGGTCGCCAACCCCATAGCTACCCCATTTATGGCGGCAGTAGTCACCGCCAAGGTGGGACACATTCCCAAGACCAATCTGAACACAGGATTCTGGGATATGAATCCTTTGCTAAAATCTTTCCACAGGCCCATTTTTTTCTATTCCAGTAATTCTTCTCTGTGTCTCTGGAACAAGTCCAACCCCTTGCTTACTGCTTCAGTCACCGCACGGGAGGAGATGGTGGCACCGGTTATGGCGTCGATGTCACCGCCGTCTTTTTTCACCGCCAGTCTGCCTTCTACCAGGCGCGAGTTATCCAGAGATTTACCCTTGAATTGTCCTGTAAACCAAGGCCTGGTGATATTTGCCCCCAGCCCTGGTGTCTCTAAATGTTCTAATATGCACACGCCGCTTATTTTGCCCGCTCGGTCAATCCCCATGATGAGCTTGATCCCTCCGCTGAACCCCTCAGCGGAAAGGCCGAAGGCCACGCCCGAAATGTTTTGTGGTAGTGCTGGGGTCGTTGTCGAAGGGGGGCAAAACCGCTCTGATAGCCTCCAATTCCGCCTTTCTCTTCTGTTGCGCAATAGGCCCTTTGGTCAGGTTATCTACCCAGGCCAGAAGCGCCCCTGTCAGTGCGCAGGTGAGCATTAATGCCCCGATGAGTTTGAAAGAATTATGTGTGAAAGAATTATGTGTTTTCATAAACAAACCAGATTAAAGCGTCAAGGTCAAACATTGGGATTGATCTACTCATCTTGTGGCTCCAAACCTCGTAGGTCGAGTCCATCTATCTATCAAGGGGGTGAAGGCGTTCATCAACAAGATGGAATAGCAAACCCCTTCCGGATAGCCTCCTCGCAACCTGATCAGGACAGTAATGGCTCCGCAGCCGGCGCCGAAGATTAACTTTCCTGGCTGGGTAACCGGGGTAGTCACCATATCAGTAGCCATGAAAAATGCCCCTAAGACCAGTCCGCCCGAGAAGATATGAAACAGTGGATCGCCGCTGAATAGGCCGTCAACACCTCCCAGGATCCAACTGAGCACAAATACTGTGCCGACAAACGAGAAAGGGATTCTCCAACCGATATAACCTTTGTACAGGAGAAAACAGGCGCCGGCTAACAGCAAAACCACAGAGGTCTCTCCCAAACATCCACCGCATCTTCCCCAAAACAGGTGCCAGTGACTAGCGGCAGAGTGAAGCTGCATAAGCACCTGTTTTGCCCGGGCCAATTGGGTAGGTGTGGCACCAGGATCTGCGAAAACCCGATGGGTCTCTTTCAGCAAATTCAGGGGAGTGGCTCCGGTCACACCATCTATGCCTGATTTGGTCCCACCCAGGGGGGCCAACCAGTCGGTGGTCATATGCGCAGGCCAGGAAGCCATCAGGAAGGCCCTTCCAAGCAAGGCTGGATTCAAGGGGTTTTGCCCTAAACCGCCAAAGACCTGCTTGCCGATAAAAATGGCAAAGACAGAACCCACCGCTGGCATCCAGAGTGGAACACCGGGAGGCAGAACAAAAGCCAGGAGCACACCAGTGACAGCAGCGCTGCCATCGGTCACAGTGATGGGGCGGC
>MVCY01000029.1 GCA_002049985.1 Candidatus Latescibacteria bacterium 4484_181 | reverse complement strand
TCCACTTCCAAATCAGAAGTGATAGTAGTTCTGCGCTCTCAGGATGGCATCACCTGGTCCGAAGATGCCGTGCTTAAAGTGCCAGGCATGGACAATCGCGATCCAAAATTGCTGCATGTGGATGGACGGCTTGTAGTTTATACGTTCTGTCTTCCAATTCCGTACCGTCCTCAGGTTATAAGTTATGGATTTGAAAGAATGGGCCCGGGGAAATGGAGCCAGCCATTTGAGTGTGCTCGCTGTGCCTTTTGGCGTCCGAAAAAATGGCGTGGACAATATGTGGTAGCTCCTTACGGGTGGTCGGAGAAGGATGCTGCGGTGAAGCTTCTTTCTAGCCCGGACGGCCGCACTTGGGAGGTCGTCTCTACGATCTGCGAGACGGCTTCGGGCGCCAACGAAACGGACTTGTGGACCGAGGGCGATCAACTAATGGCCTTTTCAAGGGCCGATCCGAAAGAGGGCCTTCACTATATGTTGGTGTCCAAGTTCATCGAATCGGAGAGGCGTTGGGAGACGGTCTCCTCCGGGCGGCTCATCCAGGCTCCGTGCGTCTTCAAGGTCAAGGATCGGCTTTTCGTGTCCGGTCGGACATGTGCCTATCCGCATCAGGAGTTCACGGAGCTGACCAGGGAGTTCGGGAAATTTGGCCGGGGTGGACCTGAGGCAGCGGAGGTAGATCCGGCCCGCGTAGAGAAATACCATCATGGTCTGCGCACCGGAATGTTTCTGATGGATGGCACTCGTCCTCGTCTGGTGATGGAGCTTCTCAGCGCCGGAGACAGCAGCTATACAGGCGTGGTTCAGTACGGGGATGAGTATGTGATCAGCGACTATTCAATGCACGAGTATTATCCCGAGATCAAGCATCCGGGAGACTGGGAAACACCGTGCGATATCTATGTCTCGCGAATTCGCTTCGAAAGGTGAGATTCTGAGACAAGGACACCTATACTTTCGCAGATTTCGGGTTTCCAAGAATCTAGGAAAAGGATAACTCTCGAGATTAAAGGGGTTGCCATTTTGCTTTGGCGCTTCATTCAGAGAGCGTCGAAGTAACTTTCAAAAAATTAAAGCTTAGGAGAAAGTCTGGAAGCATAGAAACTGCCAAATTGGGAGGATGAGCCGTGGATAGTCTATTAGTGTGGTCAGTTGATCCTATGAGGAAAGTCTTCAAAGACGATTTTCCTCCGCAGAAATCGACTCGTCAGGTTACTATGGAAACAGTAAGGGGAGCTTTAGCTATTGGGCAAATAGCAGTTAAGTCATCCCACGGTGCAACATTAGAGATAAAGCCTTTCAAGCTTAGAGAAGGGATGGGGGATGAGCAGATAACTATCATCCCACGTTTTATTGGTTTTATTCTGATAAATGTCAATACTCCGGATACACCGGTAAGACCTATTGCCGGATGTCCTCTCTCCGGAGAAATTGACCGGGAAGCTCCCTGCAAAATACCGGACCCTTTGTTGGAAGATGATTGTTTACGCATAGAGCCTGGGGAGAGCCAACCGATATGGTTTACGGCAGAGGTGCCTTGTGAGCAGAAACCAGGAATATATCGGGGAGAATTCAAGTTCAAGGTGGACAATCATATCGAAAGCGTACCCGTAGAATTGAAAATATATGGCGCTACCGTACCCAAAAATTTTATGGTGTAGAACCCTGGAGCCCTGAGCATTGGGAGATCTTAAAGAACTTTGCCGAAGATATGGCATTACATCGGCAGAGTATGATCAATCCTCCAATGTTTCCCCTGGTAAAGGTGATTAAAGATAAGAAGGGATTTTCCTTCGATTTTACCATGTATGACCATTTTGTTGAGCTGTTCAAGAAAGCCGGAGTGGTTGGAAAAATAGAAGGAACTCCCCTGGGAGGTTCCGATAGAAAAACTGTTTCCTTGCCCGAAATCCAAATCCTAAATTCAGAAGGGAAAGTTGCCTACAGGCAACCTCGTTTGAATATTCGTTCTCCTGAAGCTCGTGATTTCCTCAGCAAGTTTTTACCTGCTTTAGAAAAACATCTTGGAGAAAAGGGATGGCTTGATATTTACTTGCAACGCATTTTTGATGAACCACGTGATGAGGATGCCAAGGAGTTCAGATTCCTCTCAAGCATGGTTAAGGAATTTTCTCCGAAGATAAAACGAATGGAACCAATATTAAGCGTTGATTTAGAAGATGCTCTGGATGTTTGGATTCCGCCGTTGGAACATTTCGAAGGGGGGATAGGCTTTGACAGATACCAGAATTTTTTTAGAGAACTTCAAAAGCAAGGGAAAGAGGTTTGGTTTTACACTTGCTTCTCCCCCCGAGGTTCTTATCCCAACAGATTCATCGATTTTCCTCTTATTAAGCAGAGATATCTTCATTGGATCAACTTCAAGTATGATCTACCCGGGTTTCTTCATTGGGGATACAACGGAGCGTATAAAATATGGGGGAGACTTTACTGGAACTATCGCAACGAATTTTGCTGTGGAATACAACGCGAGTGCTATGCTCCTGGAGATGCCTTTATTGTATATCCAGGAGAAAAGAGACCCTTAAGCTGCTTACGCTATGAAATCCATCGCAAAAGCATCGAAGATTATGAGCTTTTGAGGTCTCTATCTAACAGAAATCCCAAGTTGGCTGAAGAAATCGTGGATTCTGTGCTGCCTTCAATAACCGGATACGAGAGAAGAATCGAGAGATTTAACTCGGTCTGGAGAAGGCTGGTTGAGGCATTGTCTTAGATATGGAGGATAAAGATGGCTTCAATGAAAGTTGTCGCTTTTGGGGATTCTGTGACTGTAGGCACGTCAGCCAAGCTTGATGTGTTCCACGACTGCTTTCAATACGGCACTACTACAGTAAACATGGTGCGCCAGACGCAGACGTGGTGGTCGATCCTGGAACGCATTCTCTCCGATTGGGTGGAAGGTGGTGTGGAAGTGGTCAACGCCGGAGCTTCGGGAGACACTTCGTCGAAGGGGCTGGCCCGGCTTCGGCAGGATGTGCTTTCGCAATCGCCAGACTATGTGCTGGTGATGTTCGGTGTCGAGGACGTCTTACAAGGGATCGAGACAGAGGCTTTTCGGAAGAACCTGGAGAAGATAGTGAACGGGATCGCGGCGCAAGGTGCCCGTCCGGTTCTGATGACGCCCACGCCCATCTCAGAGCGGATGACGGCCTGCGGGTGTGCGCTTGAAGAACTGCGGCGACGTCAGCAGCGTTTATCGCATTTGGCACAAGTGGTACGGAAGTTGGCTGAGGAGGGATCGCTTGGGTTGATTGATCTCAATCGTTATTTTCTGGAGAATCGCCTGGCGTACGACCATCTCTTCGAGGGTTGGCTTCCCGATGGGGTAGCGCAATCAGGGATGGCATCTTTTGTTGCCGGAGAGATATTGCAAATACTGGGTATAAAAAACTTTCCCAAACCGACCTTGTGTGACTACCGTAAGATCTATTCGGATGCCAAGCGTCCTGATACCAAGAACAACGCTGCCACTTCCCTCGTTTTTTTCGGGGGCCGGTTTTATGTGGGCTTCGACAGTGGGCCTAGGCACGCCGGCCCACGTCATAGAGGGATAGTGCTCAAGTCGGTGGATGGCATCTCCTGGCAAAAGGAAGCTGTCCTGGAAATATCAGACGTGGAAGATGTTGGTTCGCCATATCTGATCGAGGTGGACGGACGTTTGTTTGGCTACGCGACGACCACAGTTGGTTTCGGGATGGCATCCCAGGAAGTGGCGTAACCAGTACGTTGTGGCCACCTATGCCTGGCCCGAGAAGGACGCTGCGGTGAAGCTTCTTTCCAGCCCGGACGGCCGCACCTGGAAGGTGCTCTCCAATATCCTTCCCTATGAAACAGGCGGCAACGAAACCGACCTGTTCGTACAGAACGATAAGCTTATGGCTTTTTCGAGGGCGGGAAAGGGAAGCAACGATGAGATGCTTATCTCTACCTATATTCCCTCGGAGAACCGCTGGGAGACAGTCTCCTCCGGACGCATCATCCAGGCACCTTATGTGTTTAAGGCAGGGGAGAGGATTATGCTCAGTGGGAGGTACTGCTCTCAGTCGGACGAGCGGTTCAGGGAACTACAAGAGGACTGGCGTAAGTTTACCCAGGGCACTGCTTTCGAAGTTGCCCAGATAGATCAAACACGGGTGGAGGAGTTTCATCACGGCCTGCGCACCGGGATATTCTTGATTGAGGATACCCGCCCTCGTCTGATAATGGAACTTCTCAGCGCCGGTGACAGCAGCTATACCGGAGTGGTTCAATACGGAAATGAATACGTGGTGAGCGACTACTCGATGCACGAATATTATCCCGAGATCAAGCGCCCAGGAGATTGGAATACGCCATGTGACATTTACCTGTCGAGGATTCGCTTCGGAGGATAAGGGATTCAAGTGTCAGAAACCCTCCTGCGGACGGCCACGGCGGCTATGAATTTTTCACATGAAACTATTTCTGGTAGAAGATCGGATGGCAAACCGACAAAACCTCCGCAAGAAGGAGTATTAAGGGAGGTGCGAGTCACTTTCATGCCTGTTTGCAATCCTTATGGTAGAACACGCTCTCCAGTCGACTGGTGGCACGGGACTGAATATTGCAATGAAGAATGTGAATATATGACTACGGATTGCCCGTTGAGTGGTACCTCTGCAAAAGCAGTTGATAAATTCTGTCATGTCCATCTTGTGTTTGAGCGGAATGTAGAAACTTTAGGATAAATGGGAATTGTCTGGCAGAGATTATTGGAAACGCCTTATCTTCAGCCACATTTTCATAAGGGATGGACATGGAGGGTGCCCTGTCACCATGAAGCCACGGGGATGGACACTGGGTGAGAGCGCAAGTCTACCCGGTCGGATACCTGGCGTCGAATGGAGTGATCCCTGTTGGGCGTAAATTTTCTACGGCGTGAAGCGATTGAGGCCCGAAACAATTATCGTGTCGGAGGCCGGTGTTGTAGATGTGTGCGGAAGGCACTACTTCACAGGCGCTGTCGGTAAGGTTGTGCAAACTCTGCGGCGTCTACGAGCGTGGCGTGGTACGAGATGAATAGTGGGGAGAGCTGCGATTACGAGGGCAACGCATTTTTGAGATTTCGGCATATGCGATGAGAAACCTTCAAATGTAGGAATTTACAAACCATGCAGTGGGAGTCGGGCCAGCCTATAGTAGTGACGAAGCAGGGTAATACCTGGGAAGCCAAAGGGCTGGCAGAAAGACCGTCGAACGTGGGCGCTTCCTCACCAATTAGATGCCTGCAGAGGAAGTCAACAAAACCGATTTCCGTGGTTCGGTCCTTAGAGTTTGAGGGTGTTCTCCTGAAGAGCCGTACGTGGGAAGGGCGCTCATACGGTTCTGTGAAGGGATTTGCAGCGGAACGCAAATATTCAAGGCGGCTGTGAGAATTCTACTCGGCAGGGTTTACTAGAGCAGATTTGCGCAATGGGGAGAGATGAAGCGGAAAATTGCTCGGAGTGTCTCATGTTAAACGGGAGGGCAACACCAGCTCCTGTCCCACCGAAGGGAAGTGCGCTGGGTTAAAAAATGTGGGCGATATCGTCTCGATACAGTATTCTTAAGTGCCCTTTGGGGATATTATTGTTGACCACCGCTAATATGACCAACAAGGAGTTTGATGCTACATCCTTTGCAAATTTCCAGTTTGATTTTATTGCTGTTATCAAGTGGAAAAATCTCACTGAGAATCATGACCATAGCCCAGTTGTAACCGAGGTGTTTCTTATTTCCTCCTGGGAAGTGTAAAATGACCAGAATTGTCTATCCCAAGCCGGCTGCCCTGGTTATGGCCATAATGGCCGATAGTCTAACTCGACTGGAACAGGCAAAGATCTCTCTTATGAAGCGGTTTAGCAGAATAGAGTTGGAAAGCGACCCATATCCCTTTATCTATTCTTCCTACTATGAAAAGGAGATGGGAAAAGGGTTGATCAAGCAATTCCTTAGCTTTGCCGAACCTATAGAAATGGACGAGCTGAGAGAGATTAAGATCGCAACCAACAGGCTGGAAGAGGATATGGCCAGCAAGCAGGAAGGGCGGCTGACTAGAACCGTCAACATAGATCCGGGTTATCTCTCTCTTGCTCAGCTAGTTCTGGCCAGCACTAAGAACTACAGTCATCGCATCTACTTGGGCGGAGGGATATTTGCTGAAGTTACACTCATATATCGTCACGGGGGATTTCAACCCTTAGATTGGACGTATCCCGACTACCGAACGGAATTGGCAAGGCAATTCTTCGTCCGGGTGAGAGAACGATTGCTCTCCAGGATTCGCTCTGAAGTTTAGCCCTCCCCCTGTACATCTCTTCTCTGCCCTTTCCCTTTTCCTCTTTCCGTTCTGACACACACCAGAACTGTCTCTTGGCGAAAAAGTCCTTGCTTTTGTAAAAAACAGCGATTAGATTATATACATTGGATAAAGAGAGGGTTTTTTCCATCTGCTGTAGGGGTCAGTTGCATAGGGATAGAAGACCCTTTCGGATGCAGTCTTATTAGTGCTTCGAAGGGTACTGAGATTGTAAATTGACCTAAGTACAAAGTAGAAGGTTCTAAGTTTAATCATGGCGAGATCCTTAGTGATAGTAGAATCGCCTGCGAAGGCGAGAACCATAAATAGATTTTTGGGAGCGAATTACATAGTCAAACCCTGTGGTGGTCATATCCGTGATTTGCCGGAGGAACAACTGGGCGTCGACATTGCCAATGGGTTTCGGCCCCGGTATGTCTTAATTAAAGGAAAGGAAAAAATCGTCAGGGCATTAAAAGAAGCAGCCAAGGGAGCCCCGAAGATATTCTTGGCTACCGACCCTGACCGAGAAGGAGAGGCCATCGCCTGGCATGTGGCCCACGAGATAGGCAATGGCAAGAACATGCTTCGAGTTCTATTGAACGAGATCACTCGAGACGCTGTGCTTAAGGCTATCCAAAGGCCCCTGGGTTTGGACCTGAATAAGGTGAATGCTCAACAGGCACGACGAGTAATCGATCGGCTGGTTGGTTATAAGGTGAGTCCCTTTCTTTGGCAGACGGTCTACCGGGGTAGCCTCAGTGCAGGGAGAGTGCAGTCAGTGGCCCTCCGCTTGGTCTGCGAACGGGAGCAGCAGATCACCCAATTTGTTCCCCAGGAGTACTGGTCGATAACGGCTGCTCTTTGCACCAGGAGAGATACAGAGCCAAAGGTGTTTGAGGCACAATTGGTAAAGATCAACGGGAAAAAGGCCAGTATCCCTGATGAAAACAGCGCCATTGCCATTGTCTCTGAACTGGAGAAAAAAAGCTTTCAGGTGGTGGATATTAAGAGAAAGCAGCAGAAGAGACAGCCTGCTCCACCGTTTATCACAAGTACCCTTCAACAAGAGGCGGGCAGGCGGTTCAATTTCTCCGCCAAAAAGACAATGGCGGTTGCACAGCAACTCTACGAGGGGATTGATCTGGAGGAGGGCAGGACAGGACTGATCACCTATATCTTGCCTATTCGCCGAAAAAGGTGAAGAAATTTTTGACGCCGGAGCAACTGCGGCTTTATGAGCTAATATGGACCCGGTTCATCGCCTCTCAGATGAAGCCAGCCCTGCTGGATGTAACTACTGCCGAAATAGAGGCTAACGGATATCTATTCCGAAGCTCTCAGACCACCATTAGCTTCCGCGGTTTCATGGTTGCCTACAAGGGAGCCACCGATGAACAGGAGGATGGAGCTGAGGCAAAACTTCCAGACGGTCTGAGCGTGGGCGAAGAACTGAACTTGGTTTCGGTCACTCCCCAGCAGCACTTCACTGAGCCGCCCGCCCGCTACACCGAGGCCACCCTGGTTAAAGAACTTGAGGCTAAAGGGATTGGTCGTCCCAGCACATATGCTCCCATTGTAAGTATAATTCAAGAGAGGGGTTATGTAAGAAAAGAGAAAGGCAGACTGTTTGCCACCGATCTGGGAATGACAGTAAATCGCCTCTTGGTGGGCGCCTTTCCTGACATCTTTAATGTCCAGTTCACGGCTAAGATGGAGGAGTCTCTTGATCGCGTAGAGGCGGGTGAAGAAGACTGGATCAAGGTCGTGACCGATTTCTACACTCCCTTTGAGAGCGCCCTTTCTCAGGCCAAGGGGCAGCGAACAGAGTTGAAGAAGTCCTTGCAAGAGCCCACTGACCAGGTCTGTGAGAAGTGCGGCCGTCCGATGGTCATTAGGTGGGGACGCCATGGGAGGTTTCTCTCCTGCTCTGGTTTCCCCGAATGCAAGAATGCTCGTCCGCTTGAGCAGGCAGATGCCGAGCGAGAGCCAACTGGGCAGGTGTGCGAGAAATGCGGCGCCCCAATGGTGGTTAAGTCAGGAAAATACGGGAGATTTCTTGCCTGTTCTGCCTATCCAAGATGTAAAAACACCAAGCCTCTCACTCTGGGTATCCCTTGCCCCGAGCCCGAATGCGATGGTGAAATAGTGGAACGGCGAAGCAAAAAGGGAAAGGTTTTTTATGGCTGCAGTAACTATCCCAAATGTGAATTTGCCTCTTGGGACAAACCCGTAAATCGAAAGTGTCCCCAGTGTGGCGCTCCTTTCTTAGTGGAGAAGGTGGCCAAGAAGAAAGGTCTGTTTCTACAGTGTCCCAATTGCAAAGCAGAGTTCCCGGAGGAGGACTGAAAGATGCAAAAGGGTATCGAGAGCTTTCTCCGATATTTAGATAGGGAACGGGGTTTCTCGGAGAGGACGCTCTGTGCCTATCAGACTGATCTTAAGCAGTTTGTTGCTTTCGTCAGCGACTATCTGCAAAGCCCTGGTGTCAGTCCTCAGGATGTCGATCGGGCCTGTATCCGCCATTTTCTGGGCAGATTGAGGCAGAGAGGTCTCAAGCGGCGTTCGGTAGCTCGCAAGCTGGCCAGTGTCCGTTCATTCTTCAAATATCTGTGCCGAATGAGAGTCATACAGCAGAATCCGGCCTATGGCATCGCCTCGCCTAAACTGGACAAGAGACTACCTCTCTTTTTGGATGTAGACCGGACAACAAGGGCAATGGAACTGCCCGGAGGGGAGGATTTCCTTAGTTGGAGAGATCGTGCCCTTCTGGAGGTGCTTTACAGTACAGGGATTAGGGTGAGCGAATTGGTGAATCTCGACGTCTCTTCAGTGGATGGTTTGGGTGGAGTGGTTAAGGTTAAAGGTAAGGGAAGAAAACAGAGGGTGGTTCCCATCGGACGTAAGGCACTGGAGAGCGTCAGAGAGTACCTGCCCTGGCGAGGAAGGCTATTGCAGCAAGTTGGCAGTCAGAACCAGGCCCTTTTCCTGAATCGCTACGGCAAACGGCTTAGCCAGCGCGCTGTCCAGAAAATCGTCACCCGCTATCTGTCTATGGTTTCAGAGCAAAAGGGACTGAGTCCCCATGTTTTAAGGCACAGCTTCGCTACCCATCTGCTGGATGCTGGAGCTGACCTGCAGGCGGTTCGGGAGTTGTTGGGACATGTGAGTCTCTCCACTACTCAAATCTATACCCATGTTACCACCGATAGATTGAAAAAGATTTATCATCAAGCTCATCCTAGGGCGTAGACGGCCAAAGGAGGTGTCTGGAATTGAGCAGGTTTAAGTTTGCAGGAACTACTGTCCTGGGACTTAGGCGTAATGGCAAGACTGCGCTGGGTTGTGACGGACAAGTGACATTCGGCGACACGGTAATGAAACACAATGCTCGCAAGGTCCAGAAGCTGTATAACAACACTATATTGGCGGGGTTTGCCGGTGCCGCTGCCGATGCTTTCGCACTGTTTGAGAGATTTGAGGCGAAGTTGGAGACCTATAACGGAAATCTGAGGCGAGCAGCCGTGGAACTCACAAAAGATTGGAGAATGGACAAATACCTGCGAAGGTTAGAGGCACTGCTGGCAGTGATGGATAAAGAGTTCTCCCTGATTATCTCCGGAAACGGGGATGTTATTGAACCCGATGACGGCATCATTGCCCTGGGTTCAGGAGGGGCATATGCCTTAGCCGCCGCTAAGGCTTATCTGGAATGCTCTCAACTCGATGCCAAAACTATTGTGGAAAGATCTCTGTCGATCGCTTCGTCTATTGACGTGTATACAAACGACAGAATAATTATTGAAGAGCTTTAATCCGAGGTGCTGCTTGATGAGAGAATTGACACCCCAGCAGACAGTAGCTGAACTTGACAGGTACGTGATAGGGCAGAACAAAGCCAAAAAGTCGGTGGCAATTGCGCTCAGAAACCGTTGGCGCCGCCAGCAAGTTCCAGAAGAGCTGCGGGATGAGATTATGCCCAATAACATCATTATGATCGGTCCCACAGGGGTGGGTAAAACCGAAATTGCACGCCGTTTGGCCAATTTAGCCAATGCTCCCTTCATAAAAGTGGAGGCCTCTAAGTTTACTGAAGTGGGCTATGTGGGACGAGATGTGGAGTCTATGATCAGAGACCTCACCGACCTGGCGGTGAACATGGTGAAGACGGAGAAGGCAGAACAAGTCCAAAAAGAGGCCGAAAGGCAGGCCGAAGAGAAACTTTTGGATATTCTCCTTCCCCCTCCCCCTAAGAAAAAGGGCAAGCAGAACCAGGCCTTCGATAAGGAGGTCGAGAAGAAACACCAGAGAAGCCGAGAAAAGCTGAGAAAGCAACTTCTTGCAGGAAGACTTGACAAAAGAATGGTCGAACTTGAGCTCTCCTCCAATACTTTTCCGATGGTAGAAATATTCTCCCCCATCGGGATGGAAGAGATGGGGATCAATATCCAGGAGATTTTCGGGGGGATGATTCCCAAAAAGGTTAAGAGAAGACGGGTAACTGTAGCTGAGGCCTGGAGGATACTGACTCAAGAGGAGGTACAAAAGCTCATCGATATGGATGAGGTGGTTTCTGAGGCGATCAACCGAGTAGAGCAATCGGGAATAGTCTTTGTAGACGAGATTGACAAAATAGCCTCTACGGAGTCTTCCACCAGTGGCCCGGATGTTTCCAGGGAGGGTGTACAGCGCGATCTACTACCCATCGTGGAAGGATCAAATGTGATGACAAAATACGGGATGGTGAAAACCGACCATATCCTGTTTATCGCTGCCGGTGCCTTTCACTCTGCCAAACCCTCCGACCTGATCCCGGAGATGCAGGGCAGGTTCCCTATCCGGGTGGAGCTCGACAGCTTAACTGCCAAGGATTTTGTCAGGATCCTCACTGAACCCCAAAACGCTCTGGTGAAGCAATACGAGGCCCTATTAGCTACCGAAGGCGTCAAGATCTCTTTCTCTAAGCAAGCCATTGAAGAGATTGCAAGGGTAGCAGATGAAGTGAATAGAAGGACAGAAGACATTGGAGCACGAAGGCTTCACACGGTTATGAACACCCTGCTGGAGGATATCCTCTACACGGTGCCCGAGACGAAGAGGAAATCCATCCGCATCACCCGCCAGATGGTGAAGAAAACATTAGATAAGATTGTGACAGACGAAAATTTAAGCCGATATATTCTTTGATAGAGGCCGGCAGAGAACATCGGAGGGGATTATGCACCACGTACTTGTGATTCATGGTCCCAACCTTAACGTGCTGGGTAAGCGAGAACCTGAGATCTATGGAACAACCACCCTGGAGCAGATCAACCAGCGCATCCAGCAGTTGGCTGAACGCCTGCACGTGGAGGTGAAGTTCTTCCAATCTAACTCTGAGGGAGAAATAGTCAATGAGATCCAGAAGCGGATGGATTGGGCAGATGGGATTCTCATCAACCCTGGGGGTCTTACCCACTATAGCGTGGTGCTTAGAGATGCTCTGGCCGGCTCCGGACTGCCCACAGTGGAGGTTCACCTGTCTAACCTTCACGTCCGTGAGCAGTTCAGACAAACCTCGGTAATCGCTTCAGTCTGCGCCGGACAAATCCAGGGATTCGGGGCGGAGAGCTATCTTTTGGGACTGCGAGCTTTGGCGGGGATTTTGGAAAAATAGGGAGAAGAGCTATGAGTATCGAAAAGGCAGTCATCCCTGTGGCTGGGGCAGGCACCCGACTGCTGCCCGCCACCAAGTCTCAACCTAAGGAGATGTTGCCGGTGGGGAGAAAACCGGTGGTTCAATATGTGGTGGAAGAGTTGGTGGCCCAGGGGTTGAGGAAAATACTCTTTGTCACCGGCCGTAAGAAAAGGTCAATCGAAGATCACTTCGACAAAGACCCTGATCTGGTCAGAATGCTGACCGAAAGCGGAAACACCGGGCTTTTGGAGCAGTTAGAATACGAGAAAGCAGAGGTCAGCTTCTTCTATGTTCGCCAGGGTCTGCCCTTGGGGTTAGGCCATGCCATCGGCTGCGCCCAAGATTTTGTGGGAGACGAATCATTTGTAGTGGCACTGGGGGACACCATTATGCAGCCAACAGAGTCTCCTACCTTAATCCATAGACTCATTCAATCCCATCTTTCTCACAGGTCTGACTGTACCCTTGCCGTCTGTGAGGTATTCGAAGATGAGGTGAGCCGTTATGGCATCGTTAGGCCAAAGGCGGAAGAAGCAGATGAGTTTGAGGCCGAGGCTTTAGTAGAAAAACCTGCCAAAGGGGAGGTACCAAGTAGGTACGCAATAGCTGCCAGGTATGTGTTCAATCCTAACATCTTTGAGGCAATCCGCCGCACTCCTCCAGGAATGGGAGGAGAGGTGCAGATCACCGACGCCATTGGGGTACTTCTTCGAATGGGAGGCAAAGTGAGGTGTCTTAAACTCGGCCCTGGAGAGAGGCGCTACGATATAGGAAATCACCAGAGCTACTTCCGAGCCTTCATTGATTTTGCCCTGATGGACGAGGAATACGGATATACAGTGAGGCAATACTTGCAGAGAAAATTGAGAGGACTTGGGTGACTGCTAGGGACTAAGAAACAGAGACCTGGTGAAGAATAGTAACTCATAGGGAGGATATGGATGGAACGTATTCTGATAGCTCTGTTGCCCGATTTTGTCGGCAAAGAGGTGATAGTGAAAGGGTGGGTGCACAGGATTAGACAGTTGGGAGGCATAAATTTCGTAATCTTGAGGGATAGAACTGGAACTGTCCAGACGGTTTTCCAGAAAAGCGAAGAGCTCTCTGGTATCAGGAACGAAATGGTAGTGGAGGTTGGGGGAAAAGTTGTCTCAGAGCCGCGCGCTCCCGGAGGAATAGAGATCCATGTGAACAGTTGTAGGCTCTTGGGCGACGTCTACTACGGCACCTCCATTCCCTTAGAGATCAGCAATCAACGGGCATTTGATCGGGCAGAGCTTGGTCCTGTGCTGGAACACCGGCCGCTGTCGTTGAGAAATTCAAAGGTGCAAGCCATATTTAAAATCGAGAGCGAGCTGATCTGGGCATTTCGGCAGTTTCTCAAACAGAGGGGATTCACCGAGATATTCACTCCAAAAATTGTGGCCTCCGGGACCGAAGGTGGAGCTGAGCTGTTCAAAGTGGAGTACTTCGAGAAAACCGCTTACTTAGCTCAAAGCCCACAGTTCTACAAACAGATTATGGTTGGTGTCTTCGAGCGAGTGTTTGAAGTGGGACATGTTTATCGGGCAGAAAAACACGACACCTCCCGTCACCTCAACGAATACCTCAGCCTTGACTATGAGATGGGATTCATCGACGACGAACAGGATGTTATTGCCGTGGAGATAGAGCTGTTGAAGTACATGTTTTCTCATACCAAGAAGGTCTGTGGGGCGGAGCTCGAGCTCTGGGGTGCTGAAGTGCCTGAATTTGATACCATACCCCAGATCACTCTGAAGAATGCCCTCCAGCTGTTGGAGGAGAAGTACGGAAAACGGGCCAAGTCTAAAGCAGATCTTGATCCAGAAGGTGAGATGCTAATCTGCAAGTATTTTAAGGAGGAGACAGGTACAGAGTTGGTCTACATCACCCATTATCCCACCAGCAAAAGACCGGTTTATACAATGCCAGATGACAAAAACCCAGAGGTGACCAGGAGCTTTGACCTACTGTTTAAGGGACTGGAAGTGACCACCGGCAGCCAGAGGATTCATGACTATGCGATGCTGGTGAAGAATATGGAAAAATTCGGGTTAAAACCTGAAGATTTTGACTTCTACCTCCAGGTGTTCAAATACGGAATGCCTCCTCACGGGGGACTGGCAATCGGAGCCGAGAGGTTGACCAAGCAGCTACTTGATCTGCCTAATATCCGCATGGCAGCCCTGTTTCCTCGGGACATTGCAAGTCACAGCTTACCTTAATGGTGCCATCCCAGGGGACCGAATAGTACCAAGGGCCCTGCGGTCAGAGATTCTCCTTAGGAGTATTTATTATAGCGAAAAACACGCAGGCGGCTTTAAGCTCTGAATTTACTTGATAGTTGTCATAGCGAGAAATGAAAGTTGTTTCTGGCCCCTTTTTGTGATTCAATAGAAATCTCTGAGCCCAGGTTTTTGGTTTGGATTGGAAAGCGAGTCCTTGGCAAAGTTAAGATTGCGACCAAGTCTGACATTTTGGGATTCATATGAATCAAATTTCAATTACTCTTCCTGCTCCTCCTTCAAGATACTTTTCAGGATAAAGAGACTTTATCTCTGACTTGCGTTGAGTGCAATGGGTGGCACAGATTAAGCTTAAGTTTCGCAACGCATTTGGCCTAGTTCCATGTAAGCCTCCTATAATGCCATAAATTTTGCCAAACTGGGAAGCTGTCTCAAGGATATGCTCCATTCTTGGATGGGAACATCCCACTATAATTACAATACCTTTCTCTGTCTCGACGCAGAGGGATTGTTCTATTGCCTCAAGCTCACCTGTCGAGTAAATACCTTCATAGATCTTGCTGGGTTTCTTCACTTCAATGAATTCTCTTGCCTCTTCTGCTTCAGAGAAATAAGAAGGAATCCAGAGTTTTACTTCATTATTCAGGCGAAGAAAAGATGAAAGTCCGCCTGTATGATCCCAGTGGAGGTGAGAGATAAAAATATCTTCTATGTCTCTTGGATTGACCTTCAGTTTTTCCATATTTGAAAGCAAGATCGTTCCATTCGCTCCCGTATCGAAAAGGATATTCCTTTCCTTAATTTCTAAAAGTGCTGAAAATCCCCAATCAGCTTGAAGGTCCTCTCTAAAAGCACTGTTATCATAAATAATCGTAATTTTCATCTTAACACCCCCTATTTTCTTGTTATTTCCCCTGAATATGTAAAAGAACATTGCCTCATCTTAATCCATTTTCCTTGGTCAATGCCAATTAGATTACCGCACTGACATTTAACCTTATTTCCATTTCTGGTGCTATAGTCCTCAATTATTCGATCCTTCCAGCAATGCCATAATCGACCTTTTCCGACCTTTTGATATTTGAGGATCTTGCTTTTGCAGCACATTTCACTATTATCATTTTACCGGCCAAACATAGGCATGACAATTGTTGATGCGAAAAAGGAACTTCATTGCTAAAATCTCAGCCGATTTTCTTTGCTTTCAGATGAGGGTTTTTCTTCATAATCAAAAGCATTTCCTTCAGCTTCTATTGCGATGACCCTTTTCCCTTAGCTATTTCTAAAGTGAGACTGGACTTTTGAAAACTCCAAGGTGCAGTAACCCAAACAGCCACTGCTGTGATTCATCCATTGTGTCCCAACTCTCACTTTTCCGACTGTCTTTGTAATTTTTCGTCTAAGGTTCCATCAGGAAGCATCCAGTCTGGGTGTGGTTTACCTTCCTCTTCCATCTGATAGCGAACGCAACTTTCCCAATCTCCCTTACAGTACAATTCTATCCACTTCTTATCTAACTTTCCTTTCTCATAAAATCTCTTCATTGGACATACTGGATACCATTTACAGTCTATAAGTAGGACTCGCAATTTTCCGTAACCTTTTGTTAAGTCCTGCCTAAGGTCAGGATTGTGAAGAAGGCTTGCCGGATGAGGTAAGGGCAGTATCTTTTTATCTTTAGCCCAAAATAGTCTGCCATAAATCGAAGAAAATTCCGCTCTTGAAAGTGACAGGATACCATATCTTTGAAAAATGTGAGCGGTAGCATAATAACCTAAAGGAGCTAATATCTCTGGGTTTATCAATTTGATCTCTTCATCCAGGTAATAACTGCAGGCTTCTATTTCATCCTGTTTGGGCTTCCTGTATTTGGGAAGCATACATTTCACCAGATTTGTCATATAAGTCTCTTGCCTGGCAATTCCTGCTGTGCTCAATAATTCGTCTAATACCTTCCCTGAAGGGCCAACAAACATCTTTCCCTCTTTATCTTCTTTCTCTCCTGGTGCCTGAGCAATTAACATGATTTTCGCATTTAAATTTCCCTCTCCACAAAGAGCATTTATCCTCGTCTCAGATAATCGGCATTTTTTGCATCCCTTTATCATTTTGTTCAATTCATCAATTTCCATATCACCTGCACCGTCAAATGTTTTTACATTTCGCTAACGGTTCCAGCATATACGACGTTGCGACCGAAGTGAGCAATCTCCGGAAGGAGGCGGCCAAGCCCGGACCGTAGATGCTGTGATATTATGGTAAAACACCTTGCCGGTTTCCTATCTTTTAGCTGTCTTACTATGTGACCAACCCCTATAAGCTTTTAGTCAGACACCCAGAAGCTGCCCGAATGCTTCAGTCAGGAACCGAACTGCACAAAGGCTTCAGTTTCACGACGACCGTCGGTGAACAGAGCAACGTCTTGAACCAGCCGAAGCTCCCCAATTACTAGGAAACTCTGCTCAACTACTTTTCCGGTTTCGACCAACCGCATTGGGCGTGGGTAGACGGCACGGGAAGCTCAGAACGGTTCGCCGACGACAAGGACTTCGCCTCCTACTGCTGGCTGGGCCAGGAACAGCGCATTCTGGCGGAAGAGATAAAATGAAGTATGCCCCCAAAGATGGCAAGCGTTGCCTGAAATATCTCTTCACTGGAGCAGCGCTTAAGGCTATCATCTACTATGCCCAGATCAAAGAGCTATACGGGCGTAACCTGCGCAAGACCAACCCTCCGGTGGCCCGTACTATGGTAACCAAGGAGCTGGTCGCCCCTGGCAAGCCCCGCTAGATAGGACCTTATCTAACGGGGCAAGCCCGAGCCCATAACTGCATCCTCAAGAGGTCCGATGCCGGTGATTGGAAAGCCAGGGGCCTGCCGAAATCGAATTTTGGATACCTTCTCCTGTGCCCAAGGAACGGTCAAGGGGGAAACCTCCCGACCGCAAGCCCCAAAAGGTGTTTGTTTGCCAGCCCCGTTGGAACACTCTTTCTAACGAGGCCAGCTTAAAGGTAGACCGGCAAAGGATTCATCTCGGCTGGACAGCCCTCAGCTTGTCTGGACGTCTGTGTCTCAACCAATCCGTCTTAGAGCCGAAAATTTATTCACTTTTCGGAAAGGGAGAATTTTTTTTGCTTGACTTCGGCCTTTTAAAAGGTGTTATGTGATCGTTGCCCATTTATTTCGAACCTCTTTGCTTAATCTTTAAAATTACTTTCTCTATAATCCCAAGAAACTGTTTAACATCATCTTCTGAATATTCTTTATCAATTAACCATTTTAGATTTGATTTTGCTTTTATAAAATAACCAAGATGTTCAAGATGTTCTTTATAGAATTCAATAATTTCTTCTGAATTATTAACCTTTTTTGCAACCTCTTCAAAGCCAGTATATATGCTCTGTTTAAATACAGAATTAGGAGGGTACCCAAAAAATAAGCCAACAAAGCCATCATCTAATTCCACATTTAGTGAGAATCCTTTTGACCCCCACCTGAACATTAAGCCCCTTTGTTTTGCAAATTCAAATATCTGCTGAAAAACTTTTAATCCATTTTTATCCAATGAACTCAAGAATTGCTTCTCATCAACCTTGGGAAGTGAAGCAGATTGAACTTTATGGCGTATAAACTCCTCTTCCCCAACGACAAAATCACTTGAGATTATCTTCTCCCCAGAACGTGTCTCAAAATATTTAAACTCCATACAATAAATATCAATACCTTTTTTCCTTAAAAACAGGGCGGTTTGTTTAATTTCTTTTGAAATTTTTTGAGCAACTATAATAAGTCTTACTGATTTATTAAAAGATACATTTTCATCTAACTCATTTTGAAAATATTGTTGGTGATAATCTTCCAAACTGCTTTCTTCGCCAGAATAGTCTTGATAAATATCATTTAACTGGGAGTAGTCTAAGTTTTCAACAAACGATGCATACTCTAATAGCTGAGCAACTGTTTCCCGAGGCGTCTTTCCTCTCTTTAATTCTATAACTACTGTGTTACCAGCTTTATCAATTCCCAATAAATCTATAAAAGTGTTCAGGTTTGTAGTAACCTGACGTCCTATAATGAGGACTTTGCTTCCTTCAAAGAAATATTCAGGATTATTCTCAAGCAAAACTTCCAAATCTGCTTCCTGCTTGATTTTTCCGAAGTCATGTTCTTTATACGGAACAAATTTTCCGTTTTTATTGATGGTAAACAGTTTCATTTTCTTTCATCTCCTAAATAGGCAATGTCATATAACGCCCGTATTGCCGACCCCAAAGGTTCGTATTGACGGGGCATTTGACGGTATATGCGAACTGGTTCGCCAATATTCACTTTGGCGGTGACTGCTGTTCTTCCACTGCTAAGTGTTCTCATCTTTTTAAGTCGAGTTTCTCCGATGGACTTT
>MVCY01000028.1 GCA_002049985.1 Candidatus Latescibacteria bacterium 4484_181 | reverse complement strand
ATTTACCTTCTCCCGGATTACCCTGGCCATCCGAGAAAAAGCTATATTGAGCTGCTCGCTGAGCAATTCTTCCACCAATCTCACCCGCCGATTTCCAAGGTGGTCAATGTCGTCGATGTAGCCCTCGCCTTCGGATAAAGCCAGCAGGCTCTCTGTGATTTTCACAAAATCCTCGGGGGTGAGCACAGTGGTGTCGGAGGGAACATCTAACCCCAGACGTTGGTTGATTCTATATCTGCCCACCTTCCCCAGGTTGTAGCGTTTTGGATTGAAAAAAAGGTTATGGAAGAACTCACGAGCTGTTTGCACATTCGGTGCTTCCCCCGGGCGCATAAGGCTGTATATGGCGTACCAAGCCTCCTCCTGGTTGTTGATCGCATCCTTCGCTAGGGTGTTCTCGATCAGTTCTACGCCCTTTTTGTTGCGAAATAGATCCAGAATCTGCTCATCATCGGAGAATCCGAGCGCTCGAAGCAGCACTGTCACATATACCTTCTTCGTCTGGTCGATGTAGACACAGACAGTATCGTTGATATCAGTTTTTAAAGAGACCCATGAGCCTCGATAGGGGATAATGCGGGCAGAGTAAAGTCTCCTACCGCTGGGATGCGTGACTTCGTCAAAGAATACGCCTGGGGAGCGATGAAGCTGAGCAACGATGACTCTCTCGGCACCGTTTATGATAAAGCTACCCTTATCAGTCATCAAAGGCAGCTCTCCCAGAAAAACAGTCTGCTCAATCCCTTCCTTAAACTGCATCTGCCTCCGTTCTCTGATGTCTAACCTCAGCCTGGCCTTCAAGGGAGCTGCATAAGTGAGATTCCTCTCCTGGCATTCAAAGATGCTATATTTTGGCTTGCCTATGGAATATCCTAGGAATTCGAGAGAGAAAAGATTATGCACGTCGGTAATAGGGAAGATGTCCATAAAAACGGCCTGTATACCCTGCCGAGCCCTTTTCTCTGGCGGGACATCCGCCTGAAGGAAATTTTGAAAGGACTTAATTGTCACTTCGAGCAGATCTGGTATATCAATAACCGTGGAGAGCTTTCCATAGTTGTACCGCTGAACAAAACCTGCTTTGCCCAATATCCTCACGCTCCTTACTTAATCTCTACTGTTGCCCCCACTTCCTCCAGCTTTGCCTTCGCCTCTTCAGCTTCCGCCTTGGACACCCCCTCCTTTAACGGCTTAGGGGCAGAATCTACCAGAGCTTTTGCTTCCTTTAGTCCGAGAGATGTAAGCGCTCTCACCACCTTAATCACCTGAATCTTTTTTTCACCGACTCCTGTTAAGATAACATCAAATTCGGTTTTCTCCTCTTCCTTGGGAGCAGGTTCCGCTGTCCCAGCGGCGGGGGCTGTGGCTTGCACTACCGGGGCAGTGGCCTGCACTCCAAATTTCTCCCGCAACAAGTCGACCAGCTCTGCAAGCTGCAGGACTGTTAGATTGCTTATTGCGTCCACAATCGTCTCTACGCTGGTTGCTTTTTTTACTGGCATTTTTCTCCTCCCTTAAATTACCTATGAGACCTCAGAAAATTACTAATAAAATAGGGCGCTAATTGCAGAGCTTCAGCTCCCCTTAGATACAACTTTGTAGAGGATTGCTCACTGCCACAAGAGTGAAATTATTGGGCTTGAACTTCTTTTTCCCTCTGTTTGGCTATTGCATCAAGGGTAGTTACCAGGGTTTGTAAGATTGCCTGCAGGGATATTACTAAACCACTAAGAGGTGCGCTAACCCCCCAGACAACCTTACTTAACAGCTCTTCCTCAGAGGGCAAGGTGGCAAGTGAGGCTACCTGTTCTGCAGTATATATCTGCCCCTCTATCGAAGCGCTCTTGAAACGCGAACGCCCGTCCTCCTCCAGGAACTCAGAGATAACCTTTGCGGGTGTTACTGGATCACCGTTGGTGTAAGCTATCGCGGTAGGGCCTTTCAGGAACTCTGTTAACTCATTCAATCCTGCTTGCTTAGCCGCCCGAGCCGCCAGGGTGTTCTTCACCACACGGTATGAGACTGAACATTCCCTGAGCTTGCGCCTCAGACTGGTGAGCAGCTCCACATTCAGACCGGTGAAGTCTGTCAGGTATATCCCCTTGGAAGAGGAAAACACATCCACTAATTGAGCAACCTCTTTTTTTTTCTCTTCTCTTGGCATTTGAGACTCTACTTTCCCATGCTCAGTGCCGCCTGCTTATCTAAGCGGACCCCCGGCCCCATAGTTGTAGACAAAGTTATAGACTTAATGTATTGCCCTTTAACGGTTGAGGGCTTAGCACGAACAACAGCATCCAGAAAGCTCTGTAAGTTATCAAGGAGCTGTTGGGTCCCGAAAGATATCTTCCCTATGGGAGCGTGCAAGTTACCCGTTCTGTCCACTCTAAATTCAATTCTTCCTGCTTTGGCCTCTCTAACTGCTTTGGCGACATCGAAGGTGACTGTGCCGCTCTTGGGATTTGGCATCAGTCCTCTAGGCCCGAGGATTTTCCCCAATCTACCTACTTTACTCATCATATCCGGGGTAGCAATGGCCACATCGAACTCGGTCCATCCTTCCTCGGAGATTTTTTGAACATATTCGTCCGCTCCCACATAGTCTGCCCCCGCTTCCTCAGCCTGTTTTTCAGCCTCTCCCTTAGCAAACACCAGGACTGTAACCTTTCTGCCAGTGCCGTGGGGCAGTACTACCGTGCCACGAACCATTTGATCGGCATGTCTGGGGTCAACTCCAAGGTTGAGGCCTACTTCTACTGTCTCATCAAATTTAGCTCTGGGCATCTGTTTCAACAGTTCAAAAGCCTTCAATGGCTCATAGCAGACCATCTTGTCAAAACCAGCTATGCCCTGGTTATATCTTTTACCTCTCTTCATGGTGTTTAACCTTCTATATCGATTCCCATGCTTCGAGCGGTCCCCATAATCATTCTCATTGCTGAGTTGACATCGGAGGCATTGAGATCGGCCATCTTCATTTCAGCTATCTTCTGTACCTGTTCGATATTAAGCTTCGCAACCTTATTCCTATTTGGTTCTCCCGAACCCTTCTCTAAACCCGCAGTTTTCTTCAGCAGCTCTGAGGCTGGAGGGGCCTTAGTGATAAAGGAAAAACTGCGATCAGCATAAACAGTTATCACTACCGGTATAACAAATCCGCTCTGAGATTGGGTCTTTGCGTTAAACTGCTTGCAGAACTCCATAATGTTCACACCATATTGTCCCAGTGCCGGACCAACCGGAGGCGCAGGGTTGGCACTGCCAGCCGGTATATGCAGCTTTATTTTGCCAATCTCTTTCTTTGCCACCTTGATGTTCCTTTCCTAAAGATATGCCAGGTGTCCTTACAATCAAAATGAAGAGGTTCTCTCATACCAGTGGGCACCCCTGCGAGCAGGTGAAGCGTAAAACGTGAAAATGACTTCAATCCCAGTGTCCAATCACGTTTTCAGGTCACATTTCCTGCCAACCAATCAAGCAAGGCGCTATGGGGATACTCTTTCCTATTTTTAACATATGTCCGCCAATGACATAGGATAACAACAGAAGTCATTTCCTCGCCTTTATCTTCTCCACCTGTAAGACATCTAATTCAACCGGTGTCGATCTGCTAAAAATACTCACCATTACTTTGATTTTCCTTCTCTCGGGATTTACCTCTTCGACTACGCCGTAGAGGTCCTTAAATGGCCCGTCTATCACCTTGACAGAGTCTCCTGGTTTTAAAGCAATAAGTTGGGGATGCTCTGCCTTGCCTTCGTCCAAACGTTGAAGAATTCGCTGGATTTCCTGTTTCCTCAGCGGCTGGGGTCTTTTGCCCGCTCCTACGAAACCGGTTACTCCAGGTGTGTTTCTTACCACATACCAGGTCTGTTTATCCATCTCCATCTCTACCAACACATAGCTGGGAAGGAATCGTCTCTCTGCAACCATTCGCTTCCCATCTTTCATCCTGGCAACCTTTTCAGTAGGCACAACCACTCTGCCTATTCTATCTTCTAACCCAGAGCTAACTACCAAATTATCCAGATATTTCTTCACCTTGTTTTCGTGTCCGGAAAAAGTATGAACCACATACCACTGTTTTGCCATTTGGTAATCCTCACCTATCCCAACACAATTCTAAGAACTTTCGAGAAGAAAAGGTCGACCACCCAAACCCCCAAGGCAAATATTACAGAGAAGAGTAAAACTACCCAGGTTGACGCGAACAGTTCGTTCTTTGCGGGCCAACTCACCTTTCCTATTTCCAATTTCACCTCTTTTAGAAAGATAATGATTTTTTTAAACATCCTGGTACCTTTGGATAGTAATGGCAGGCCTGGAGGGATTCGAACCCCCAACCCTCGGATTTGGAGTCCGATGCTCTATCCATTAGAGCTACAGGCCTGTGCATTTTATCGCGTCTCTTTATGCAAGGTGTGCCTTCTGCAAAAGGGGCAGTATTTCTTCTGCTGGACTCTATCTGGGTGAAGCCGGCGGTTCTTGGTGGTAGTATAATTTCGTCTCTTACACTCTCCACAGGCCAAGATCACCAGTTCTCTCATTTACTCTATCACCTCACCGACAACCCCGGCCCCCACAGTGTTACCTCCTTCTCGAATGGCGAACCTGAGTTCTTTCTCCATTGCTATGGGCGTGATTAGGGTCACCTCCATCTTCACATGGTCGCCGGGCATAACCATCTCTACTCCTTCGGGCAGACGAACTTCTCCGGTCACATCGGTAGTTCGGAAGTAAAACTGCGGGCGATAGCCGTTGAAGAATGGAGTATGCCGTCCGCCTTCTTCTTTAGTCAGTACGTAAACCTCAGCCTTAAATTTCTTATGAGGCGTAATACTGCCTGGCTTGGCCACTACCATGCCTCGTTCCAGTTCGTCCTTCTCTACTCCGCGCAACAGCAAGCCCACATTGTCGCCAGCCTGAGCCTCATCCAGTGTCTTACGGAACATTTCCACCCCGGTGACCACTGTTTTCCTGGTAGGCTTAATGCCGACTATCTCTACATCATCCCCAAGTTTTACTCTTCCTCGCTCTACCCTGCCGGTTCCAACGGTTCCTCTACCTGTAATACTGAACACATCCTCCACAGGCATAAGGAAAGGTTTGTCCACATCTCGCGTCGGGGTAGGTATGTAGTTATCTACAGCCTCCATCAGCTTATGGATCACCCCACACTTCGGGCAGTCTTCTTTACCACACCCACAGGCCAGAATTTCGGTAGCTGAGCCTTTCAGTACCGGCACCTCATCGCCTGGGAATTCGTATTCGCTTAGCAACTCTCTAACTTCTAATTCCACCAAGTCCAGCAGCTCCGGATCGTCTACCTGGTCGGTCTTGTTTAAGAAAACCACGATAGCCGGCACCGCCACCTGCCGGGCCAACAATATGTGTTCTCTAGTTTGTGGCATGGGCCCGTCAGCGGCCGAAACCACCAGAATGGCACCATCCATCTGAGCAGCCCCAGTGATCATATTCTTTATGTAATCCCGGTGGCCAGGGCAGTCGATATGGGCATAATGCCTCTTTTCGGTCTCATACTCTCCATGGAAAAGCTGAATGGTAAGCCCTCTGGACTTCTCTTCCGGAGCTTTATCTATCTGATCATAGGGCACAAAATCAGCCAACCCTTTCTTGGATAGCACCATCGATATCGCCGATGTCAATGTGGTCTTACCATGATCTACATGCCCTATCGTCCCGATATTGACGTGGGGTTTAGTCCGCTCAAACTTCTCTTTAGCCATTTTTCCTCACTCCCTCCTTTTTTACTGATCTCCGGCAAAAATCCCAACTTAAGAATGTTAGATTAAACTCCCTATCTCCAGAGGTTCACCCGATGCAAACTGAGTGAACGGGTGCATAGAGGGGACCAAGGACTCTGATCGCTGGGAAATTTGCCATAATTCAACTCTTGAATCTCATTTTGGAGCCCACGACCGGATTCGAACCGGTGACCTCGTCCTTACCAAGGACGCGCTCTGCCTCCTGAGCTACATGGGCGCTGGAGCGGGAAACGGGATTCGAACCCGCGACCCTCAGCTTGGAAGGCTGATGCTCTGCCAACTGAGCTACTCCCGCCTCTCCAACAAGCTTCTCCACTTTCTCCTTGAACCGACACTGGTGAAATCAATGAGAAAAAACTTAAGACCGTAATAGACAGATAGTGGAGGGGGAAGGATTCGAACCTCCGAAGGCATCGCCAGCAGATTTACAGTCTGCCCCCTTTGACCACTCGGGAACCCCTCCGAAGAGCCGATGGAGGGATTCGAACCCCCGACTTGCTCATTACAAGTGAGCTGCTCTGGCCAACTGAGCTACATCGGCAAAATTCGCAAACCTTCAATATAAATATCCACCGCCCACTTGTCAAGCGAAAAATTCAGAATTTATTCAAAAATTTTTTCTGCCCTTCCATCTCCACACTGTACCCTCAGGGCGGTCTTCCAATTCAATTGACAGCTTGCTCAGCTCATCCCGAATCCTATCCGCCACTGCCCATTGCCTACTCCGCCGCAACTCCTCTCTCAATTCCACCAGTAGACCCACCAACTGATCCGTAAAACCCTCGGACCTTTGTTCTTTTCCGCTCTCTAACTGTAAACCCAGTACTCCAGCGATCTTCTCAATCTTTTCCTTTGCCATTCTTAGAAGTGCTCTTCGGGTGGGAGACGGTTCCATTTGCACAACTATATTGGCCTGTTTGGTAAAATCAAACAACCGGCTCAAGGCCAGGGCAGTATTGAAGTCGTCATCCATCGCTTCCCGGAACTTTTCTTCGGCGCTGTTCACCTCCACAAACAACTTATTTTCTTGATCTGACAGTCTACTCTGGTCTACTGCCGTCTCTGCCTCTGCTGTTTCCGAAACTACCTTGATGTTGAAAAGTGCGTTTTGCAGCCTTTCTAGTCCCCCGGCAGCAGAGCAAATGGGTGACGAAATTCCCCAGGGATTTGTGCATCTCACTGCCGCCTATCATCACCATCCCGTTGTGTAACCAGTACCTTGCGAAAGGTTTTCCTGTGGCCGCTTCACTTTGAGCGATCTCGCACTCGTGGTGAGGAAATATATTCTCCACTCCACCGCCATGGATATCAAAGCTCTCTCCCAAATACTTCATAGCCATAGCTGAGCATTCAATATGCCAGCCAGGATAGCCCCAGCCCCAGGGGCTGGACCAACGCATAATGTGTCCTGGCTGCGCCCGCTTCCACACAATCCGTCGACCAGAAAGCTTTCCATACTCAGGAAATTTCTCCACTGAATAATATACCGAACCATTGACTTCATAAGCGTAACCTTTACGGATCAATGTCTTGATTAGTTCAATCTGTTCAGGGATATGACCACTGGCACGGGGAGAGATATCCGGACGTTGGACATTGAGGGCATCCATATCCTCGAAGTAACTCCGAGTGTATTTCTCCACCAGTTCCATAGGCTCCACTTGCTCCCTGGCTGCACCTTTCAGAATCCTATCTTCACCAGTATCCAACAGGTGCCCCACATCGGTGATATTCTGAACATAGCGAACCCGGTAACCTATGTATCGCAGATACCGGACAACCACATCGAAGTTGACATAGCTTTTGGCATGTCCAAGGTGGGCGTGGTCGTAAACAGTAGGGCCACAAACATAGATCCCTACTTTGCCCTCTTTAAGGGGCTGGAATACCTCTTTCTTCCTGGTCAGAGTATTGTAGAGCTGAAGCATATGGACACTTCCCTTGTTGAGTGGTGATTAGTGATTGGCGCAATAGGCAAAATCCTGCAACACCAAGACGGGGGTGTCGAAGCCTGTGAAACACATCGACTTCTCTACTGTTGCTCTCTGGCACAAACCCTCTCAGGCCTCGAACAAAAGTTACGGTAGCTGCCTCTGTCTTTGAAGCGCCAGTTTAACTATTCTGTCTACCAATTCAGGAAGCTGGATCCCAGCGGCTTTGGCTGCTTTCGGAACCAAGCTGGTCTGTGTCATCCCTGGCAGTGTGTTTACCTCCAGGCAAAACAGCCTTCCCTCGGCGCTAAGCCGGAAGTCCACTCTTCCATATCCTCTACAATTAAGTGTCTCGTAGGCCCTTAGAGCTTGTGATTTAATGTGCTGCTCTATTTTAGGCGGAATCTGCGCTGGAACAACGTATTGACTCATTCCCCGGGTGTATTTGCAGGTGTAATCGTAGACTTGGTGTTTAGGAATAATCTCGACCACTGGCAGAGGATCTGCGTCCAAAATGGCCACCGTTAGGTCTCTGCCAGGGATATATTGCTCGATCATTATCTGCTGATCATACTCCCTGGCCAGCTCCACAGCCCCGGCCAACTGCTCGGGGCTTTGCACCACAGTCAAACCTATGGTTGACCCCTGGGCATTGGGCTTAACCACACAAGGAAATCCGACATTTATCTCGACCTTTTCGGCAATAGTTGAAATCCCCCCTGCTTCTTCGTCAGAGAGAGCAACCCAGGGGGCAGTTTCCACCTCCGCTTCGCGGAACATAACCTTGGAGATGTGTTTGTTCATAGCCAATGCGCTTGCCAGCGGGCCCGACCCGGTGTAAATGATCCCTGCTATCTCCAACAGACTCTGAACCCACCCATTTTCCCCTGCGCCACCGTGAAACGCCAAAAATACCACATCTGCGTCGGATAGCGCCGGCATTCGCATAACTTCCAGCAGCTGGCCAGAGCAAAGAGAGAGGCCTTGGCCTTTTGCTGAATTGACGGTAGTCGACAAAAGTTGCGTATTCTTGAAAACCGTATCAATTAAAACCACTTGGTGTCCGGCTGCCTTTAGGGCCCTACCGACTGTTTCCCCCGAGCTCAAGGATATCTCTCTTTCGGCGGACTCCCCACCCATAAGCACCGCTACTTTCAATCCTGCCGCTCCTTTTCTTCCACCAAGACCACTGCCTGAGCAGCAATCCCCTCCTCTGTTCCCAAAGCTCCAAGTCCCTCGGTGGTAGTGGCTTTAATGGATATTCGATCAGATCCAATTTGGAGAACCCGGGCTAGATTTCGAGCCATCAGAGGGATATACGGCCCAAGCTTAGGCCTTTCAGCAATGATTGTTGAGTCCACATTCACCACCCTGGCGGACTTCTCCCGCAGTAAGCCCGCTACCCGCTGCAGAAGCACCAGACTGGAGATGTTCTTGAACTTCACGTCCGAAGGGGGGAAATGGGCCCCAATATCTCTCAGGGCCAGGGCCCCCAACAGGGCATCAGCTACTGCGTGGCAGAGAACATCTGCATCAGAGTGCCCCAGCAGTCCCCGTTCAAAAGGAATCTCTACACCCCCCAAGATTAGCTTTCTGCCCTCCACTAACCGGTGGACATCGTATCCCTGACCAACCCTTATACCCACTCTACTCTGCTCCTGCTTGTTTTTTCAACCGCTCCCAACGCTCTATTCTCTCCCTTATTTTCCTTTCATAACCCTGGTTGCTGGGGCGATAATACCTTCTGCCACGAAGATTCTCGGGAAGGTATTCTTGCACGACATAGTGATCTTTAAAATTGTGGGCATATTTGTACCCCTTGGAGTAGCCCAACTGTTTCATAAGCTTTGTAGGGGCGTTGCGAAGATGCAAGGGGACAGGCAGATTTTCCAGTTTCTGGATATCTTTTCTAACCTCATCGTATGCTACTTCCATGGCGTTGCTCTTAGGGGCGGTGGCGAGATATACGGCTGCCTGGGCAAGTGCCAATTCCCCCTCCGGGGAACCCAAGAAGTGAAAGGCCTCTTTGGCGGCTACAGCTATGCAAAGCGCTTGAGGATCGGCGTTTCCAATGTCTTCCGAGGCGAAGCGGACCATTCGGCGAGCAACATAAAGCGGGTCCTCTCCAGCCTCCAGCATCCTGGCCAACCAGTAGAGGGCGGCATCCGGGTCTGAACCTCGCATGCTCTTGTGAAAGGCTGAGATGATGTTGTAGTGTTCCTCCCCTTGCCGGTCGTACAGGAGAGCCTTACGCTGCATAGCCTCCTCTACAGTCTGAAGCTGGACTCGACGGATGTTATCCTTGTCAGGTGAGGTCATCAAAACCGCCATCTCTAATGTATTTAAGGCCACCCTGGCATCCCCATCCGCCATCTGCGCAATCTGTCCGATAATCTCAGAGTCAATTTTAACCTTCAGGTCCCCAAGCCCCTTCTCCGAATCTGAAAGGGCACGGCGAAGAACAAGCTCTATATCTTCTTGAACTAGAGGCTTAAACAGGAAAACCCTGGAACGGGAGAGCAGCGGAGAGTTTATCTGAAAGGAGGGGTTTTCGGTGGTGGCACCTATTAGGATAATGGTTCCATCCTCTACATGTGGCAAGAAAGCGTCTTGTTGAGCTTTGTTGAACCGATGAAATTCATCAACGAAGAGGATAGTCCTTTTGCCGGAGTATCTTTGCTGTTCCTTTGCCTTAGCGATTATCTCCCTTATCTCTTTTACCCCTGAAGTGACAGCGCTGAAGCAGACAAAGCGGGCCCCGGTTCGGTTGGCAATGATATGGGCAAGACTTGTCTTTCCGGTGCCCGGAGGACCCCAGAATATGATGGAGCTAATTTGATCGGCCTCGATGGCTCGGCGTAGGACTTTCCCCTGGCCCAAGATGTGGTCTTGGCCGACGAACTCTTCCAGAGTGCGAGGACGCATCCTATCGGCCAGAGGTGCCCGCATTTCAGGGGCCTGTTGCCGTTGTGTCTCAAACAGATCCATACTTTATCTCGAGATAGTTCGGATGTGCGCATTGATATCGATTCTATTAAACTCACATTCAGAAAAGACCAAACCGACACGAAAACAACTGGAAAATACAGGTCAGCGGCGAATTGCCCAGTCAGCCTCACTCAGTCTGTCCTTCAATGGTGCCCACGGATATCCTGATGTCCTCTCTGCGTTCCACTCTCTCCACCTTTCCATCTCGCAGCCACACTACCCGGTCAGAGACATCCAACATCTTCATATCATGGGTTGCAGAGATGATGGTCACATTGGATTCTTCACTCAGTTCCCGGAGCAGTTCGATAATCTCCCTGCCGGTGGCAAGGTCGAGGTTTCCGGTGGGCTCATCGGCCAAAATGATCGCCGGGTCGTTTGCCATCGCTCTGGCTACTGCTACTCGCTGCTGTTGCCCTCCCGAAAGCTCTGACGGTTTGTGCATTATCCTCTCACCCAACCCCACCCTATTCAACAGTGCCACCGATTTCTCCCTGGCCTCGTCAGTAGAAAGCCCAGCGAATGTCATTGGCAGACTCACATTCTCGAGGGCCGACATCACCGGAAGCAGATTGAAGGTTTGAAATATATAGCCTATCTTTCGACATCTAAGCCAGGCCAATTCATAGGCATCAAGCTGCGCCACATCCACCTCATCGATGTATACCTTACCAACGGACGGTTTATCCAACCCCCCCACCATATTGAATAAGGTTGTCTTACCCGAACCAGAAGGTCCCATAATCGAGAGATACTCTCCCCGATAGATCTCCAGGCTCACTCCATCCAGGGCCCTCACCTCGGTGCCTCCCATTTTATATATCTTTACAACTTCCTCTGTTCTCACAATAGTCTCCGCTGGCATGCAGATCTCCTCCTCTTGCTAATTGGTGACTGCGAATCGATATGATTCCGTCCAAAAGGGGCCAATTTCACAGAAACACTCCTGCATTCCACCTCGAAAAGAGATGTATGAGGCATCTTCAGACGGCGATGGAATCGGGCTCTGAAGTCCCCTGCTGCAGAAATAGGTATCTGAACTACACCCACACTACTTCCAACAGCTTCATCCTTCGACAGAATCTGGGAATCGCAAGACACAGTCGAACAATGGAACCTCACAAGACAAGCTGACGGCAATCAAATGGCCACAGACACTAAACTAAAACTACGAACAGACCGCTGGACGTTCCTCAGTGTGATCTGGTTACTCTAATCCTGTGAGCTGTTGTCCAGACGGGGATTGACCCTTATGGTCCTACACGCTGATGGCTCAATTCCAGTCTTCTCGATGGAGCCGGTCGGATCGTCAGATAGCGGGCAAACAGCAGTCACAAACTTTGTTCTGTAGAATTTGCGACATTCCGGAAGACCGGCAAGGTACGTCAATTATACAATTACTTACTCACTTGTTCTTTCATTATCTTTCTATCCTCATTGCCTCTACAGGCTCCATCTTAGCTGCCTTAGTAGCGGGTAACACCGCTGCCAGAGTGGAAAGTGCCAAGCCGATTAGGACCGACAGCCCCATAGAACCTAAGATCCTGCTTACCGGGAAATAGTGAATAGGGGCTCTCCCGTAGCTTATTAAGGCCGTGACAAAACTGAGCAGAAATCCAATTACCACACCTGCTATGGTACCGATGAGACCCTGAAAAGAGGCCTCCAAGAGAAACAGTTTCACAATGAAAGAGTCAAGAGCACCCAGACACTTCATGGTGCCAATCTCTCGATATCGCTCGGCAACAGACATCAGCATAGCGTTTGTTATCCCCACACCGCAGACCAGCAGCGAAAGGGTTACCAGCCATATCTGCTTAGCCTGAGCCGCCTTTGCACCTTCAGTCCCAATCTCAATTCCTTTTCTTTGAAGTATGAGATTTACGCTGGGGTCATTTGCTTCCCTAAGGCTTTCAATTATCGCATTGGATGTCCAGATGGACATTAGAAAAGCGATAGCCAACACAATGCCGCTCATTGTCACCATAGAGCGTCCCAGCCTGACTCTCAAGCTCTCCAGGCTGATCTGCACCGCCTTGCTGAAAGGAAGCACTATTTGCCTCTGGATCTTGGCTTCCTGTTTAGAAGTCACCACTCTCTTCTCCATTTTTACTTGTCCTCTGCAGATTCAAATTTACGAGGTCTTTGGGTCGGGACCTGAAATGCGATCATCCTTTTTTGGGCAAGGGTCTTCAGAAACTGAACCAGCGCCACCTCTGCCTCCTTGTATTCCAGTTTGTTCTCTGCTACCAGAGCCTCAATCATCTTCTCCACCGTGTGCTGACCGTCACACATCTGCCACACCCGCGCCCCCAGAGAGTCCAACTCCACCACCTTTTTTTCAGGAATATGGAAAATCTTGGAGAGAAAACCGATACTTTTTGACTGCTTCCTTCTGAACACAATTAACACCTTGTTATCTTTACGCTTCCATTCCAGGACCTGGTTTCGCACCGGCCTGGAGCCCAGCATCTGCTCTCTGGAAATGCGAATTTTCTTCCTCAGCACTATTCTTTTCTCTCCCAGATCTCCAGAGCAAACCCCTCAATAAAGGCTGTTTCTCAAGCACTATCTGCCCCAAACTGAACTTATTAACCTGGAGTTTCTGATCTCCCGTGGTGAAGTTCAATCTCACATGGCCTGCCAGCAGGTGATACCCATCCAAGCGAAATTGTTGAGGTACAGTAACATCTAAGCCGAAAAGAGCCCAGTGACGGTAAGGAAGCTCTCTCTCCAGCTTCAATGATGAAACGATCCTATCAGCTTTGGATTCAAGATCCTCCTCCAAGTTGCCCAGAATTCTCAAAAACACCACTCGGTTGTGTTTGCCCCCAGTCTGCAAGCAGAGATTGTATACCTGAGAATCGGCCTTCCAGTAGAAAAGCTCTCCTTCAAACCTTTTATTTATTGGATGCTTAAGATTTCTTTTTGCGCAAAATTGTAACTCCTTTTTACGCGCCTTTTTCTGGATCTCGCGGAGGTGTCGATCAACAAACTTTCCTATCTGACCGGGCGGCGTTCTTTTCCATATCAGTTGGATTCTTTCAACTAAAGGATCATCTATCCTCAAAGAGCCTTCTGTCTCGTCCCCCTGGATTTTTCCCACCGACCACTTCTGGGGTATGAAAAACGAAATCCCACACCAACT
>MVCY01000099.1 GCA_002049985.1 Candidatus Latescibacteria bacterium 4484_181 | reverse complement strand
ACTGGTGAAAGAACAGGAGAAGTGGTCTTCAATACCAGCATGATGGGCTATCAAGAGATACTTACCGACCCTTCCTACCGCGGGCAAATAGTTACCATGACCTATCCGTTGATAGGAAATTATGGCGTGAATGAAGAGGACTTTGAGTCTGCCAAACCTCAGGTAGAAGGGTTTATCGTTAAAGAATACAGCCGCATATTCAGCAACTGGCGTGCCCGAAAGAGCCTCGATGGATTTTTGAAAGAAAACAACATATTTGCAATTGAAGGGGTGGATACACGGGCCCTGACCAGGCACATAAGATGTGCTGGAGCAATGAAAGCAACTATCTCTACAGAAGATCTGGATAAAGATAGCTTGATTGAAAAAGCTCGGGGCTGTCCTGGTTTAGTCGGCCGGGATTTGGTTAAGGAGGTTACCTGCCAGAGAATTTATCAATGGAGCAAAAATGGTAAGTACAGGGTTTTGGTTATTGATTGTGGAGTTAAGCACAATATTCTCAGAGAATTGGCTAAAGCCCACTGCCAGGTAACAGTTGCGCCGGCTTCTGTGAAATTGGAAGATATTTTAAAAATAGAGCCTGATGGTTTGCTCCTTTCTAATGGCCCAGGAGACCCGGCAGGAGTCCCTTATCTAGCGGAAGCTATTAAGAGAGTGATCTCTCGGTTACCAAACTTGCCCATAATGGGTATCTGTTTAGGGCATCAGATACTGGCATTAGCGCTTGGCGGAAAAACCTACAAGCTTAAGTTTGGCCACCGGGGAGGCAATCAGCCGGTAAAGGACTTATCGACAGGAAAGGTGAGTATTACCGCTCAAAATCACGGCTTTTGCGTTGACATAAGATCCCTGAAAGATAAAGAAGTAGAAGTGACCCACATAAATCTGAATGATCACACATTAGAGGGAATGAGGCATAAAAGGTATCCCATTTTTTCAGTTCAGTATCATCCTGAGGCCTCTCCGGGACCGCACGATGTTAAGTATCTATTTACACAATTTGTAAGACTGATGGAAAAACATAAATAACCCGAAGCGAAGTATGCCGAAAAGAGAAGACATAAGCAAAATATTAATCATCGGTTCTGGCCCAATTGTAATTGGCCAGGCCTGTGAGTTTGACTATTCGGGAACCCAAGCTTGCAAGGCCTTAAGACAGGAGGGGTTTGAGGTGATATTGGTGAACTCAAATCCGGCAACAATTATGACTGACCCGGAGATGGCCGAACGTACTTATATAGAGCCAATTACCCCTGAGGTTGTAGAGAAGATTATTGAAATTGAAAGGCCAGAGGCCCTTTTGCCCACTCTGGGCGGACAGACAGGACTTAATGTGGCAGTAGCTTTGTCTAAGAGAAGAATTTTGAGGAAGTTTAATGTGGAATTGATTGGCGCCAAACTTGAAGCAATTGAAAAGGCCGAAGATAGAATCCTTTTCAAACAGGCTATGGAGAGAATAGGCCTACCTATGCCCAGAAGTCATTCTGCCTATTCGGTTGATGAAGCAATTAGCATTGCTCAACAGATAGGCTATCCAGTTGTTATCAGGCCGGCCTATACCTTAGGGGGCACGGGGGGTGGAATTGCCTATAATATTGAGGAATTAAAGGAGATTGCTGCGAGAGGCATACAGATAAGTCGTATTCGCCAAGTTCTGATTGAGGAGTCTGTAATCGGCTGGAAGGAATATGAACTTGAGGTAATGCGTGACATTAAAGATAATGTGGTAATTATCTGCTCCATTGAAAACTTTGACCCTATGGGTATTCACACTGGCGATTCGATTACTGTAGCGCCAGCGCAGACTCTATCGGATAAAGAGTATCAATCTATGAGAGATGCATCCGGAAAACGGCCGCATGGTAGTGATTGAGATGAACCCTCGGGTATCTCGCTCATCTGCTCTTGCCTCCAAAGCAACAGGATTTCCTATTGCCAAGATTGCCGCTAAGCTGGCAGTGGGATTCACGTTAGACGAGATCCCCAATGATATCACCAGAGAGACTCCGGCCTCATTTGAGCCAACTAAAATTCCCTCAGGCAAGTCGAGTGTTAACTACTCAAATGAAATCCGTTGGTGAGGCAATGGCTATCGGCAGGACTTTTAAAGAGGCTCTGCAGAAGGCGATCCGTTCTATGGAGATCGGAAGGTTCGGGCTGGCTGCGGGTAGTGATAATTTGCGGAGATTAAAGAGAGATGCCTTAGAAGAGAAATTGATTACCCCTGATTCAGAAAGGGTCTTCTATATCTACCAGGCTTATCACTCAGGAATGGGCTTAGATGAGATTCATCGATTGACAAAGATAGATCCATGGTTCTTGTCTCAACTTAAGGATATCTACGACCTTGAGATAGAATTGTCCTCCCATAGTGTAGAATCTGTTCCTGTGGATTTACTTCGTAAGGCAAAAGAATATGGCTTCTCAGACCATAGCCTGGCCCGAATCCTCTCGACAGATGAAAAAGCAATAAGAGACTTGAGGGAGAGAAGAAAGATTCTGCCCACATACAAGATGGTGGATACGTGTGCAGCAGAGTTTGAGGCAGTGACACCCTATTATTACTCTACCTATGAGTCAGAAGATGAGGTCAAACCTTCAACGACCAAGAAAGTGATGATCCTGGGAAGCGGCCCCAATAGGATAGGCCAGGGTATAGAGTTTGACTACGCCTGTGTGCATGCTGCTTTTGCTTTAAGGGAAGAAGGGTTTGAAACCATAATGGTAAATTCCAACCCTGAGACAGTCTCTACTGATTATGATACCTCTGACCGCCTCTATTTTGAACCTTTAACTGTGGAAGATGTGCTGAATATCTATGAGAAGGAGGAGCCCATGGGTGTTATTGTGCAATTTGGTGGACAGACCCCGCTGAATTTAGCTAAAGATCTAGAAAAAAATGGAGTAAAAATATTGGGAACTTCTCCGGAGAGTATAGATATAGCTGAAGATAGAGAAAGATTTAAGGCTATTTTAGAGAAACTCTCTGTTCCACAGCCCTCAACACCCTGTGTTGATCGATAAATTCCTCGAGAAGGCGATAGAAATAGAGGTGGATGCCGTATGTGATGGAGATGAGGTCTTTATTGGTGGGATAATGGAGCATATAGAAGAAGCAGGAGTGCATTCTGGAGATAGCGCCTGCGTTCTTCCACCCCACAGTCTGAATCCAAAAGTGATCAGAACTATTAAAGACTATACCCGTTCTCTGGCAAGAGAGCTTAAGGTGATCGGATTAATTAACATTCAGTATGCCCTCTTGGGTGAGAGTGTCTATGTCCTAGAGGTGAATCCCAGGGCATCAAGGACAGTGCCTTTCGTGAGCAAGGCTACAGGTGTGCCTCTGGCTAAGGTGGCTACGAAGATAATGATAGGCAAGAAATTACGCGATTTCAACTTGCCAAAAGAAAAAGAGCTAAGTTATGTCCTCTTCATTTGGATTGGCGTTTTGCAAAGCTGAAGAAGCAGCGGAGATGAAGCTGCCTGTTGAAGGAACAGTCCTGATATCAGTCGCCGACAAATATAAAAAACCTTGGAAAAGAGAGGAATAAGATGCGAGTTGGCATTGAAGCTGCACGAAGGTGTATCTACATTTAGTGACTGAATCTCTTCACTTCTCAGATGAAACCTGCTCAAGATGCGCTTCGGTTATTTAACGGAGTTAACCTATTGCTTCTCTGCCTGTGGCGGCTTACCTTGGTTAGCCATTGTGCACCTGTTTGTCGGAATGGTCCCTCTACATTTGCTGGATAGTGCCCCGGTCAATGGACACAAACAGAGACTCGAGTGAGACAGGGAGGGGTTTTCAACCCGGAGTCCCGTAAACCTATGAGAATGCCATTGACATTTAACGTGCCCTCATGTATATTAAAGCACAGAGTCAGGTCTATTTGGATCTGCTCTGTTGGACTACTGCTCTCTCCTCAGAAATCGGTTAGGTGGCCTGAAAAGTCGCTCAAAGTTTTGGTATTTTTCTTTTGGCAACCAAAAACAACCTAAGAGCGAGCGCTAATGGCCCTGGGGAGTATGGAAATTATGAACAGGAAAGTGCCAGCAAATTCCTCAGATTTCTTTCGCTTAGCTTCTGAGTACCTGAGACGCGGAGAGCTTGATGAGGCCATAAGGTTTTGTAAGGAAGGATTAAGAGACGATCCCTATTGCATCTCCGGCCACTTGGTCCTGGGCAAGTGTTATCTAGCGGCCTCCTGCTTTAAGGAGGCAAGGAGAGAGTTTAAAAGGGTTCTCCGTCTGGATCCCAATAATACGGCCGCTTTTTGCTATCTGGCCGAGATCAACCAGGCCCTGGGCCAAACTATGCTGGCTCTGAGTAACCTGAAGCGGGCATTGAGGCTGGATCCGTTGGCCCCAGGGCTCAAGGATAAAATCGATTTCCTCCGGGAGGAATTAGGGTTTTCTCGAGGGACACTGGCTATAAAATCAGCCCCTGAGGAGGATATCACATCGAAGTACTCCGAACTTGCTACTCCTACATTGGCAGAGATATACGCAACTCAAGGTCGCATAGAAAAGGCCATAAACATCTATCGGCAGGTTTTGGATCAGAACCCAGAGGACCAGACGTCAAAACAGAGGTTAGCTCAACTGGAGGCCCAACTGGCAGCCAGAGAGCAAGCTGATGAAGAACAGGATTGAAAAACTACGGGCAAAGCTAGCCGAAGAGCAAATAGACAGTCTGTTGGTCTCCTCTTCGGTAAATATACGCTATCTCACTGGCCTCTCCAGCTCTAATGCCCTCCTTCTGATCGGGCTCGAAGGGGAGTTTCTCATCACCGACTTCCGTTATGAAGAAGAAGCCCGATCGAAGGCCTCTGGCTGTGAGATCAGAATCGCCCAGGACCAACTATGGGAAGAATTCTCTCTGCTCCCCCCAAGGGTGCTCGGAGAGAAGATGGGCTTTGAAAGCCAACACCTCCCCTTTGAGCAGTATCTGAAGCTTAAAGATACCCTCCCCTCCTCTGTATCCTTAGTCCCTAAAAGGGATTTAATAGAAAACTTCTCTGTGATTAAAGATAAGGGTGAGATTGAGAAGATCCAACGGGCAGTGGAGATCACCGATAGGGTGTTTGAACAGATACTGCCCCTGGTAAAGCCGGGGATCAGTGAGCAGGAGCTGGCGGCTGAAATTGACTACCGAATCAGGAAATCAGGAGGGGAAAGGGCTGCTTTTAACACCATTGTAGCCTCGGGAGAAAGGTCGTCTATGCCCCATGCCACCCCCACCGGCCGTAGGATGTAGTCGGGGAGGCTACCCGAGAGCAGAAACAGAGGTATGCTCTGGTGCATCAAGCTCAGAGAGAGGCGATCAAAAAGGCTAAAGCTGGAATGAATTCTTGCGAGCTGGACAGAACGGCGCGCCAGATCATCGAAAACGCAGGCTATGGGCCGAACTTTCGCCATTCCTTAGGCCACGGCATAGGACTCCAGATACACGAAGCGCCCCGTATCTCGTGGAAAGATGGCGTCGTCTTAAAACCAGGCATGGTAATCACTGTGGAGCCAGGTATCTATATCCCCGGCTGGGGAGGCATCAGAATAGAGAATGTGATACTAATTAAAGAAGAGGGCTGCGAAGAGTTAACCAAAACAGACACCGAATTTATCTGCCTACAGTATTAAGCAACCAGAGCTTTATTAAACCCAGTTTCGGAAAAACTCCTCTGAAGATCTTTCTATCTCTTGCATAAATTCTGCTGAAAAATGGCAATTTCACAGAAAACGTATTCTACTCTACCTTGAAAACAGGTTGTAGGAGGCGTTTCCAGACGCCGATGGAATCGCGCTCTGGAGAGCCCAGAAATAGATATCTCAAGCAAGTCCATAGTATACTGCCAGCAACCCCATTTTCCCGTCTGAATCTGCACCTGTGTTAAATAACCCAGGGTTTGACTCCGTAAGTTTAAAGACCATATCTTGTGTGTACCAAAAGCTTATCACTTAAGATAACAGCAAAGAACGGGATGGGGTATAAGGCAGGCGAGGGTTTCATAGATAGATAATTGGCCCTCTGCGCTCTTTGCGACTTCCTGACGAACTTTGCGGCTAAAAATGCCTTCTGATACGCCCACCTCTTATCTGTCCCAATAAGGACAAAATGTCTGCGGCAAATGAGACTGGCCATTTATTCTAAGTCCCTTTAGGGACGACAGGGTCTTTCTTATTTTTCATAGGTCTTCCGAATCTGGGTTAAAAATTCTTGAAATTGCAAACGTAAAGGATGCAGACTGCTCAACAGGAAAAGCAACCAAACGAAGGGCACCCCGCGGAGGGATGAGGCGAAAGCGGGATCGAAGTGTTCTACCCTTGAGAAACTGCCGCCCCGTAGCACAAACAGACAAATCTTCGTTGCTCGGTTTCTCACCAAGAGACCATGATGGAGGCTAGCAGATGGCTACAACTGCAGATTTCAGAAACGGAATGGTCATTAAACTTGAAGGACAACTGTTCAGCATCGTGGAATTTC
>MVCY01000027.1 GCA_002049985.1 Candidatus Latescibacteria bacterium 4484_181 | reverse complement strand
TGCACGATCAACTCCCCTTATGGATAGACAAGGACTGCCGCCTCTCCTTCAACCGGGCAGTGCTGTTCGCACAGGCCACAGCCCCGGCACTCCCCTGTCAGTATATATGGCCGCCGGAAAGGAAGTCGAATCTCAACCGCCCCATACGGACATACCTCAGCACAGATAAGACAGAGCTTCCCCTGGCTCCAGGCGATACACCTGCTACGGTCTATAATCGCTACACCCAGCCTGATTGACTGCTTCTCGTCCAGGGAGAGAGGACGGATAGCCCCGGTAGGGCAGACGGTCCCACAGAGATTGCACTCTTTCTCACAGCCGCCTCTGCGAGGCACCAGCCGAGGAGTGCCGAACCCCTCAAGGCCAGCCTCCCAGAAGGCAGGCTGAAGCCCACCAGTAGGGCAGGCCTTCAGGAGGGACTGTAGCCAACTGGATGAGGGGCAAGGCCTAATTTTGGCCTCACCTCGATCGCCCCCCCGGGGCAGACTGAAGAACAGATGCCACATTGTATGCATTCTCCAGGCTGCAGATGAAAATCTTTCTCTATCGCCCCCATGGGACATTCCCGCAAGCAAAGACCGCAGTGGTCACATCTCTCCTCGTTTACCCTCCGCCTGAATAAGGCCGCCCGGGAAACAAACCCCAAAAGTGCCCCTAAGGGACACAGATTCCGGCACCAAAATCGCCGCTCCACTTTGCCCAAGACGATGATAAACAGAACAACACCTAAGGCAATGACGGAGAATCTGAGGTCAAAAAACGGCTGTGAATGGAATCTGTACCACTGGAACCCTAACTTAGTGAACAGAGGACCCACAAGTGCCAAGAGCGCATTGCCCACAAAAACAGCCACTGGATAGAAGATCAAGCTCAGAGTTCTGCTTAAAAGAGAGATGGGATCGAAAAATAGAAACAGGGTGAGTCCGAAGAGCGAAGAGGCAAGTACCAATGCCAGGAAGTAGTATTTCAAGAAGCGGTAGTCTCTTTTTGAGGGCTGCTCTCTTCGGTGAAGGATCTTATCGGAAAAGTCAAGGACTGTCCCTAAGGGGCAGACCCACCCGCAAAAGAATCTGCCCCCAATGAGGGTAAGTAAAAGCAGCGCTGCTGCCCACAGCATTGTCCGGCTGGCCGACCGAGCTGCCAGCAGAGTTCCTAAGCCAAGCAGGGGGTCTATGCGGAAGAAAAAGTCGGGGGGAATAGCCGAGGGAGGAAGAGAAATGGAGTTGATCCACAAAAAGAGAAAGAGCAGAAATGCCCCTATCTGTACGATTCGTCTGACGCGGCTCAAGTTCATAGCATAGCAATTTCCAAACATTGATGCAGACAGATATTATAAATACCCCGTTTAATCCGTCAAAATCAATGCCAATCTCGCCCCTGATTAGGTGTGTCCGGGGAGCAGCCGCATTCCTTTATGGATACGTTCTGGTGGATCAACCCCGCCGCACAGGCATAAGGCCTGCGGCTACTATCCCTTCTGCATTAGCAAAAGAGGGCATAAGTCCGCCACTCCTACCGCACTGTCAGCTTCTCTATTTTCACCTTATCCAGTTCAATGCGCCCCAATCCCATCTGGTGGGCCAACAGCAGATGTCTTATCTGTCTTGGTGCAAATCCTTTGCCATACCAGGGGGTTAAAGTCACTGTATAGGCATCTGCAGCTACTGGGTCGGTGCCAACAACTATGGTGTCAAGCTTGGTCACCTTCCCTGGTCCTCCTGGGCCTTGGGTGAGAAGGGCCCGAGAGGCATCTATCACCACCAAGTGGCTTTTGACCGCGGTAGCCAGATCGGCAATGGCCTGCTCTACATCTACTTGGTGCATACGGTTTCGGTCCCACACCAGGCCCATCAACCCCTTGAGGCTTAAACTTACCCGGGTAGCAGAATGGCACTTTGCCACCGGAGCGCTGATCAGCACATCGGACCCAAGCAAGACGCGGGCAAGCTCTGTCTTTCGTAGAACCTTGCCCTTCGGGATGGGAACCTCTTCAAAAAGCCGACGTCGGTTAAGAGGAAGGATACTCACCCCTTTTACCCCTGACAGAGCAGCTTCTATCCCTGTTTTCTTCATGCAAATACGCCAGTGGTGCAGGGTGTGGTCAACCACTGTCACACTTTCGGCTCCAGCCTGCAAGCAGAGCCGGGCCAGCGTTCTCACAAGCAAGGGATCGGTGGTAGTGGCCTTCTCCGGCGGGTTGGCAAAAGAGATGTTAGGCTTGATCACCACCTTATCACCGGGTTTGACGAACCTTCCCATCCCTCCCAAGGCGGCAAGGGCGGCCTCTGTTGAGTTGACGATATCCCCTCTGGCTACCGCCAGGTCAGGAACTGAATGCCCGGCGAGAGAGTCAACCGGCCACTGTGGCAGATTTATCCCTGCTCCCAGAAACAGACCAGCCCCGATGCTCCATCGGAGAAATTCTCGCCTTGAAATGCCCTCTGCCATATCCGACTTCTGTTTTTAACTGTCACTGATCCAGAGCGTCGATCACCGCCAGCATTATAAAACAGAGGTATGCCCGATCTTGTTTGCTAAGTTCAGGATCTGTCTCTCCAGTAAAGACTTCGAATACTCTTCTAACTAAATAAGGCTGCGTAAGCTTCAGTTTAAGGTCTGTTGCCTCTATCTCCGCCTCAGGGATATCCTTAGCTATCCTGGCAAGCTGAACCAGCCAGGTTTGCCTGGTATCAAAGGCCTGGAGAACTTGGTCTAAGCTGACCGTCTTTGCAGGGTCTCTACCTGCGCGCTCAAATACCCGCCAGATCAAGTGAACCAGATAAATCCCCAGTTCAGCAACCTTTTCGCCCAGATCCTCACTTAACGCCGCCACAAACTCCACAATATTGGGCTGTTGGGCAATAAATCTCTTCTGAGCCTCGATCATTTCCTCAACTGAACTGCCTGCGACTTCTTGCCAGGTAGCCTCCACTACTTCATAAGGAATAGTCTCCACAATTCATCTCCTAAGTTTAAGTTTAGAGGGTGAAATTATGACTTGCAGCCCTAAAAGGACAGGGATACCCTTCGCCTGCATATAAGCTAAAGACCTCTGTTTAATCTCTCCATAATTTTGTTCCTTCTTTAAGATGCTGAGTTTCTCCATCCTTTAGCTCAACAATAGTCACTCCTTCTCCCCCTTCATCCCAGTTGCCCAGTCGCTGGGCCTTCACCCGGGGATGCTGCCTCAGAAAAGCTCCGATCTTAGCCCTGAGCGCACCGGTGCCTTTTCCATGGATCACAGTCACCCTCTGCCAGCCAGCCAGATAGGCGCTGTCAAGATATTTGTCTACAGCCGCTGATGCCTCTTCAAAAACCATGCCTCGCAGATCAATACGATCTGGAACCGTGGTGGAGAAAGGCAGCGCAGCCGAGACCTTCTGGAGGGACGCCCTCTGCTCTCCTTTGGCTTCGCCCACCTGGTCAATCGGCACAGTGAACTTGGTCTTGCCCACCTGGACTTGAATCCTACCCGAGGAATCGGCCTCCTTAAGCACCTCGCCCTCGCAATGGAACAGCTCAATCCACACCCTGTCTCCTGCCTTCACCTGAATCGGCCTCCTGCGCTCTGTCTTCGTCAGCCGTTCCAGTTGGCTCTCAATCTGCTCAACTGACTTTCTCACCTGTTTCCTGGACTGCTTAATCACCTCAGTAGAAGCCTTCTGGTTTCTTATCTCAGCCACCGTCTGCTCCACCAGTGCGTTGGCCTGCTGGACAATCTGTTTCGCCTCTTCCAATGCCTTTCTCTTCAATTGCTTGGCCTCTTCCTTTACCTTCCCCAATTTTTCCTCATAAACAGTCACAAGCTTCTGCAGGTGAAGCCTGGTACTTTCGAGCTGCTGGCTCTCCTGGCTCAAGGCCTGTGCTTTTTTCTCCAGGTCCCCGATTAAGTCCTCCACCCGACGGGAGTCTTGGCCCATATAGGATGCAGCATCGGCTATGACTCCCTCCGAAAGTCCCAGTTTTCGGGCAATCTGGAAGGCATAGCTGGAGCCTGGCATACCCAGTTGGAATCGGAAAGTGGGCATTAAGGTGGCAGAGTCAAACTGCATCGAGCCGTTTTCCGCCTTATCTTCTCGATAGGCAAAGAGCTTCAGCGCCCCGTGGTGGGTGGTTGCAATCGTCCTGGCTCCCCTTGAGGTAAGGGTCCGGAGGATAGCGATCGCCAATGCTACTCCCTCCTCGGGGTTGGTTCCTGAACCTATCTCGTCCAGAAGCACCAAAGTGTTGCTGTTGGCCAGAGAGCAGGCCTTGGCCCACTGGCGAACATGTGAGGAGAAGGTGGAGAGGTCCTGTTCAAGGGACTGCTCGTCTCCGATGTCGGCAAAGATGTCCTGGAAAACTGCTATCTCAGAACCCGGCTCGGCTGGAATATGAAGACCAGATTGGACCATTAGGGTTAGAAGCCCCACAGTCTTCAACGCCACCGTCTTTCCACCTGCATTGGGACCAGTCACCACCAGGGTGAAGAAATCTTCCCCCAATCTCAGGTCCAGAGGCACAACATTTTGTTTGCCCAACAACTCTATCAAAAGTGGGTGTCTCCCTTTCTTGATAACTATCCTGCCTTCGTTATTCACCAAAGGCTCTGTCGATTGGGTGGCCAGAGCGTAGGACGCCTTTGCACAGATCGCGTCCAACTGTCCCAGAACGAAGACATTTTGCGCCAGCTCATCCCTCACCTGGACAACCTCTTGGGTCAATCTATCCAGGATGCGCTCAACCTCTCTTTGCTCAGCCACCTCCAGTTGTTGGATACGATTGCTTATCTCCAAGGTAACCAAAGGCTCCATAAAGAGGGTCGCCCCGCTGGCAGACTGATCGTGGATTATCCCCTTTAGCCTCCCCTGCTGTCCTGCCCGAATAGGTATCACATAACGACTGTTCCTGAGGGTAATGACCCTCTCCTGGAGAACGCTGTCCGGAAGTCGTTTCAGGATCTCTTCCAACTTTCTGTGAAGTAGGTCCCTTGAGCGTTCGATCTCGCTTCCTATTTTGGCAAGCTCGGGACTGGCAGAACTTTTCACTTCTCCCCCAGGGTCAATTGTGCGCTCAATCTTCTCCTCCAGCTCTGGATGAGAAACAAGCCTTGTAGCTATAGAAAACAAAAGAGGGTATTTCTTCTTACGTTTTTCAGAGAAATACCCTCGTATCAGTCGACAGACCCTCAGGGTCTCCCTTAACCGAAGAAAATCCTCGGGCAGAAGAATTGCCCCCTGGGTCTTACACCTTTCTAAACAAGGGCGTATATCCTTGATTCCAGAAAGAGGAATCGGCTCGTCCAAGGAGATCAAAGTGGTAAACTCTGAAATTTCCTTGAGTTTTCTACTAATAGTCTCCAGGTCATCAGATGGAACTATTCTCTCTATCTGTTCTGCTCCCAAGGGGGAGAGGGCATAGGAGGCGATTAATTTCTTGACCTTAGCGAACTCTAGGACGCTTAGAGTATGTTCGTCAATCATCTGGACTGTCTATTCATCTCCTTCTGGATCAGGCTGTCTATCTCCACCTGCTCTCTGGCCTTGTCCAATGGGCTCTGCAGCAATTTTCTGTTCACTTCATCCTTGATCTCAGGGAACTCTTCCTTGAGCTTACCGAAGACATAAGGGGCAATATTCCGGGTTGATCTGGCAAGCGGAGATTCTTCTATTTGGCAAGAGACCTCCTCGGGCAAAGGGAGAATGGAGAGAAACAGCAGAAGGAGACTGGCTATGATTCCGCCTGCTAAAAGGCCTAATCCCATTCCCCCCAGGGTATCCAAAATTCCTATGGGGGTGAGATGAACTATCCTCTGCACCATTGAACCGATTATGTGAAACAGAGCCAGCAGAACAAGGAAAATAATCAAAAACCCTATTAATGCAGCTACGCCAGAAGGAAGAGAAAAGAACCTGAGGATCAGCCCTTTTGCCCAGTACAGGTAGCTGGTTGCGAGAAATACAGATAAGAAGAATCCCACCAGTCCGATTAGGCTTCGGAAAAATCCTCGGCGCCAGCCCTTAACAATGGAAAAAATAAGGATAAACAGAATTATTGCGTCTACCCAGTTCATTGTCTCTCCCCTTGGCTGCGTCCCACCATCTGTTCTGGCAGCCAAACAGTTGACAGTTAAGTCTGCCTGCCGAGTAGAGAGCGACCCTCAAGTCATCCCCCACCAGGGAGACATAGAAATCACATCCCCTTGTTCTTTTTGCGCTTATTTTTCTTTCTTCTCTCGCTGGGTTTCTCAAAATATTGACGCTTCTTTAGTTCAGACATTAAACCCTCTTTTTCGCAGACCTTGTTGAACCTCTTGAGGGCCTTTTCAAAAGGCTCTCTCTCCTGCACAACAATGCCTGGCATCCTTCTGCTTCACCTCCTTTCTCTGCACCGCCTTTTCAGAGATTTCTTAGTTGCTTTCCGCGACATCACTCTCACAACAACTTGATTTTTCGGACATTTATTTTAAGAATTTATAACCCAAAAATTACATTGTCTCAGGGAGTTTGTCAAGATTTTTCTCGAAAGGGTGAACCTAAAAAGCACCATACAGTCTTCTTCCCCATGGAGAAATGCCCTATAGGGAAACTGGGGAAAACTCTCTGAGTTTCCCAGTAATTATCTCCCTTATTTCCTCAAGTCCCTGTTCAGTCCTGGCTTCAAAGCGCAGAACCAGAATCGGCTGGGTATTGGATGCCCTGATCAACCCCCAACCATCGTCAAACAATATACGCACACCGTCCACATCAATAGTGTTGTACCTGGTCTGGAAGTATCTTTTGACCTGCTCCACCACCTTGAACTTCTCCTCGTCTGGGCAGGGCACCCTTATCTCTGGGGTAGCAAAGTAAAGAGGAACATCCTTTAACAACTCCGAGAGCGCCTTATTACTCTGGGACAGTATCTCTAACAGGCGGCAGGATGCGTAGATAGCATCATCATAGCCGTAATATCTGTCTGCAAAGAACATATGTCCGCTCATCTCCCCTGCCAGAAGAGCCCCCTCTTGCCTCAGTTTCTCTTTTATCAGGGAATGGCCTGTTTTCCACATAATCGGCACTCCCCCGTGTTTTTTGACATCCTCCATTAAAGCCTGGGAGCATTTTACATCAAATATTATCTTTGCCCCCTTCTTCTGCTTCAATATCTGGCGAGAGAAGAGGATTAGCAACCTGTCACCCCAGACTATCCGGCCCTTATCATCCACCACACCTATTCGGTCACCATCACCGTCATATGCCACACCCAGCTCGGCCTTCTCACCTTTGACAACTTGGGTCAAATCTTTCAAGTACTCAGGGATAGTGGGATCAGGGAAGTGGTTGGGAAAGTTGCCGTCTAAGTCACAATATAATCTCTTGACTCTGCAGCCAATAGCTTCGATCAAATCGGGGGCCACAGCCCCGGTAGTGCCGTTGCCAGCATCTAATACCACCTTCACCTCTCTTTTGATATCTATCCTGCTCTTTAAATAGCTACAATATGAATCTACCGTCTCTGCACGATCCAGTTTTCAAATGGACTATGGAGTAATAGAAGACAGGGGTTGGCAGAAGGCCCACATCTACGACATTGCATCCAGTGGAGAGCAATCCATCTATTACCGCATTAGCAAAGCGTTCGGAGCTGAGGCCACAGCCTGAACGTAAGTCCCAAAAGCCTGCCCTATCTGTCTGGCAATCTCATCGGTAAGGTCCTTGTCCACAACACCTCGAATATCATATTCTCTGAAGATTTCAGGATTCATTCTGAGCCTCCCAAATTTAGAGAAACACTCGGAAAACTCACGAAAAACAAGCAAGACATATCGCCCCTAAGGGGACTTCGAATAAATGGCCACTCTTATTTGGTACAAACATTTTGTCCCTATCGTGACAGGCAAGAAGCGATGTATCAAAAGGCATCTCTAACCGCAAAGATCGCAAAGGCTAATTATCTATCTATGAAAGTGTTGCCTACTTTGTGCCCCCGTTCTCCAGAGCCCGATTCCATCGACGTCTGGAGACGCCTCCTACAATCCGTCTTCAAGGTACAACAGAGCACGGTTTCTGTGAAATTGCCATTTTTCAGAAGAATCCACCCAAGAGACAGAAAAATTTTCAGAGGAGTTTTTCCCGAATCTGGGTTTAAGCTTAATTTCAAAGTAAGTTCTCTGGGAAGATGTTATTTAATCCAAATATACAGAAGGGGTCTATCTCTCTCTTTATCCTTGCCATTTCGGCAATTCCTTCCCTTCCGTACATCATCTCCAAATATTTGTGTTTCAGTTTTCCAATACCATGCTCAGCAGAGACAGTCCCCCCTGCCCCAACTGCCTTGCGGACTACCTGTTCATAAGTTTCCATTACCCATCGTCTTTCGTCCTCATCTTGAGGAAAGAAATTGAAATGGAGATGGTTTTCTCCAATATGACCAAAAAGGACGTTGCTGACCCTACCAGTGGCCTTCACTTCCTGATAAAGCTGGAAAAGCTCAGGAAACTGGGCCTCAGGCACGGCAATGTCCAGGGCTACCTTGTGAGAGTTGATCTTTCTGAAATATTCGTTGATATTCTCTGGGAGCTTGTGGCGAAATTCAACAAGAGTTTCATAGCTTTTCTTGTCTACGCTAATCCAGGTATCTATCGGATTATACTTTTCTACAAGCTCTATCCATGAATCAACAACTTCCTCCCTTTCTTCGTCTTCTATGTACATTGCAGATTCGCAATCTGGGATACGGGGAAAATCCTTCCTCAAGAATTCCAGGCTATCTCGGTCAAAGTATTCAAGAGAAAATGGGTGCACTTCGCCGCTCCATTTCACTTCCCGAAGAAAGTCTAGTATCCGGCTCTCTTGGGGAAGGAAGATAACAATTATGAAACGAGGGGGTAAAGCAGGAATAAGTGTGACCTCTGCCTCGGTTATGACTCCCAGAGTCCCCTCCGAGCCAATAAACAGATCGATCAGATCCATCCCAGGTTTAGAGAAATAACCGGCTGCATTTTTGATGGAAGGGCTTTTATAAGAAGGGATTTTCACCACCCTATCGCCTACTTTGATATGTCCTTCCTTATCGGCAAGGTATCTCCCTCGTTCTATGTCCAATATCTCCCCAGTGGAGAGTGCTACTTTTATCCTATGGACATAAGCCCTGGTGGGACCAAAACGGTAACTGTATTCTCCGGAGGCATTAGTGCCAATGTTGCCACCGATAAATGCACTCCTCTCTGTTGGAAAAGGAGGATAAAAGAGAGCTTCATTTTCTAAGGTTCTCAGGAAATCATCGATCACCACTCCTGGCTGGAGAGTTGCCCTTTTTCTCTTCTTATCTATTGAAAAAATCCCCTTCAATCTCTCCACCGACAGGACCGCTCCCCCCAGAGGGATCCTGGCACCTACCGTTCCGGTACCTCCGGCGGAGACGGTCAAGGGGATTCCCTTGTCGGCACAGTCCCTTACTACACCTTTTACCTCATCTTCGGTCTCCGGGACATAAACCAGATCGGCCTCCCCTGAAGTGAGATTAGAGCTGTCCTCTAAGTAATTGAGTATCTGGGATTTTTCTCTTTTTACAATCATTGCCACATTAGTTTTCCGCTCTTAAAATAGGCTCTGTGACCTCCTTCAGTATCCCCAACTCATTGGCGATACCTAAAACGGTCACCCGTCCCCGAATGTGCCGAGCAATTCTCAAGAAGCATTTCGCCCTCCTAAATATTCTCTCACTTGCCGAGGAGTGAGCTAATGGGAAAACCTCCTCCT